>NZ_CP120529.1:0-73517 GCF_032704305.1 Providencia sp. PROV114
ATGTCTAATGGGATCTCAATTCCTGCAATCCCTTGTTCCGTCGGTAAAATTCATCGGCATTATGCGCCAAAATTTTTAGGGCAATTACCGAAATTAGTGCCTGTGCGTCGCTTTGCAGCCGCATTAAAGCGTCACGATTGGAACCGCAACCCCCATATTTACCAACTGCGATATAGCCGAAAGCAGCGGATATCGGTGCGTTCAGAGCGTCGAGAAACCTTTGATGCATTAGCGATGGCCATGATCGCCTATGCGGATTACAACCCTGAAAGTGATGCGTTGTTCGAAGTAATGTGCTCCGTGGAGAAGTTGGCGGAGTTATGTGGACAGCTGTATCGCTATGACAGTGGTCGTAAAAGTTACGACCCGATACTGCATGCCTTGCGCGACTGGGAACAAGCCAACCTGATTGTCATTGACCGCGATTTTGATGTCGAGGCGAAGCAATACAAAGCGATGCGTATTTGGATACGCCCTGAATTTTTCCATGGACTCGGATTTTCCGCATTAGAGCTGCGGGAAGTGGTCGCCAGCTTTAGCCGTTGGATGGAAAAAAAGGGATTAAAAGAGAGCTACCAAAAACGCTACGCCCAACATGTCTTGCGACTTGCGCGTGCGAATGTGGCGTCACTGGACACTAAGCACAAACTTCGCAACCTGCTCAACAAGCTCAAAACCCTTGTGGTTGGGAAAGATGAAGCCCTGAAACAAGAGAAAAAACATTTAGCCAAAGCGCTGAAGGAAAAGAAAGCCTTAGCCCAAAGTACGCGTGCGCCTGAAAGTCAAGAGCATGCCGCCTGGCGTCGCTTTGAAGCCTGGAAGGTGACGCAGCCTATTGCGGCCGTCATGGCCTTTGAGCGGAAAATGAAAGCCTTGTATCCGAGTGTTCAAGGGCAGGCCATTTACCTGCATTATCTGGAACACCTACCCGACGCCTAATTCCCCCCCCCTAAATTTACCGCCTTGACTGGCGGTGGTTTCGTTCGCCCCAAATCTGGATAGCCTGTTTTTTGAACAGGAAATTCGTTGTTCTAATCTCTCCATTCATCTCAACGATGACACCTCGACTATTTTCGTTGGATATTTACCCCATTAACTTCGAATGGGTTTATTCTCTGCAATTAACTTCGAATCAGTTTGGGGTTTTAAAGTTAAATTCGTTTTTAGGTTCTGAACTAAACGTCCTTTTTAATAAAAGGAGTTGCGGCTCTGCTTTTTCAAGCCGCACACTCTAAAGAGATAAACCCAATAAAGCCTTCGCTTACAAGCCATAAATGGCTGTCGCTCAGATTACGGTGTCAATATCGTGCCATTGCCCCCGTAAAGCTGGCCTTTGGCCACCTTAACGCGCAGCTACAGCCGTTCATCGAGGCTACGCCTCTTGCCCGTCTCACTGCGTTTTTCAAAGGGTCAAATACGCAAAATGACGGTGTTAGTTTCAATCGGCTCAACCAGGACAGGGGGTAGATTGGGGGATTAAACAGCACGTAACCGCTCACGCGGGTCTCGACGGCCCTAACCACTATTCGTTCTTTGTGACTATTTCTGCCGTCTACAGCCCTACGGGCGGGTGATTTCGGTTAAATTTCATGATAATCTGCGATTAATGCATTGATGATAAACACGATTTTGGTGTGAGGTTGGAATGGAACGCAAAACACTGACGTTAAAACGTCCGGCGATAGAAAAAGACTCGGAAAGTACTGAACCGGTTATTCAACGTCGCCGTAAACAGGTGGTGGTTAACACACAGCGTAAACCCCATAAACCCGCCAAAACAGCGCCAACTCAATCGACTAAAAAAGTAACCCCTGCGAAAAAACAGAAAGCGGTTGTCATCCCGTTAGAAAAGAAAGTCATTCCTCCAACGCCACCAAAACAACATCTGCCGTTAGAGGAGGCGATTGCCAATATTTCAGCCTATTGGCCACAACTCTTTCCCGATGGACAACTTCGACCCATGGCAGTGGGGACACGAGAGGCCTTATTTGCGGACAAAAAAGTCCGTGAACTGCCTATTTCATATAAAAAATTGAAACGCAGCCTGGCGGCCATTAGTCACAGTGTCAAATACCGCACGACGATTATGCCTGGTGCAGTACGTTATGATAAAGACGGCCAACCTAACGGGGCTGTCACGGAATCGGATGTGGCCGATACGTTAAAACGCATACAAAGACTCGCTAAACAACAATCACGACACACATGACAAAAGTAATAAATCCCCCGATTTCTGTTGAAGAAAAAAATCATTGGTTAGGTAAATTAGCCTTTTCCGCTTTAGTCGCGCTCAAGCTGGCGCAGTGGGATGGAAAAGCTGCCCGAAACGCCCAGTCCGAAAATCTTTTTCTGCTTCGCTGGCTACAAACGGCCCTGAAACAAAAACGGTTTCATCGTTGTGTCGTTCATGATTTTGAATGGCTCATTCACCTTGGCCAACAATGGCTAATGACCTCAAAATTAAAATCACGGTTAGAATATCTGTGGCGTTCGTGTTGTTGTGATATTACCAGGCAAAGTGATTTGTTTCGTTTAACCTACGCGACCGAGCTGCTTAAAGATTTGGGCTGGGACAGTGTGGTACTCAGTGAAGACCGCTGGCAAAAACTGATTGCGAAAAAGCCGATAGTCACTGCAATTCCCACCTTCTATGTTACTGCCTCTGCTTTAACCACTGGATTCAGTGATGAAGGAAAACAGATAGACTCGGTGGCGTTTTGGGTGCTGGGTGATAAAAAACAATTTAGCGAAGTCTTCAAACAACACCATCTTTGCGGTCAGTTCGATGAAAATTTGCCACACTATACGTTGTTGTTCTTACTGTAGGGTATGGATTTGCAGAGTTTTTCTCAAAAATACACTTAACGCACAGTTTGTGTATAGTTAGGCTTTAGTCCCTATGAGACTCAGTTGTTCGAAATTTAAGCTAAAAAAGGATATACTCCATGAGAAAAATCAACATAAGCTTAAACGACTGTTTTGGTGAAAAAATCAAAATGATTAGAGAGCGAGAAAAAAATTTTTCTCCAGATATTAATTGGTTTTCTAAAATGGATATTGAACGTTTAGATACATATATGACAAAATTTCAATTCAATTCATTTGAAGAAATTCCTCAAGATATGTCTAATTTTTCATACCCACCTTTTGAGGAAATTAATTTCGAATTACCATCGCTACTCAAGCCTGAACATATAGCTAAACTTCCTCTTCAACATCAGAAAAAACCAATAATAATAGAAGTAGACGGGCTTCTTTTTTTAAAAAACCTTGGGAAAGGTGCTTTTTGTATAGACCCTCGCCGTTGGCACAGAATTAAAACTTACATAGCCCAAGGGAATGTAACTTATCCTGAAGGGTTAAATGATGAGTTTGGTGTTTTTGATGGCCGTCACAGAACTCTTCTATTGATGCAATTATATAAGCGCAGATTTGTGCCTGTTGTCGTAGATGAAAAACAGTCTAAAGAATTTATAGCGGCTGCAAAACGATTGAAAGCGCTAAAATTCTAAATTTTGATAGATATGATGTTAGGATTTCCGAGTTTTTAGTTCCACTAATTGGGGCCCGCTTGGAAAACAGAAAATATCCTACGTTAAGGTTATGTTATATACAAATTGATATCAACTCTAGTTCCAACAAGTTTAAAAACTACAGTGGTAAAGAAAAATGCGTTCCCATTTTTAAGAGGCTAAAAGATGTCAGTAATAAGAGCAATAACAATACAGAATTTTAGAAGCATAAAAGAGTTTAAGTGGCATCCAAAACCTGGGCTTAACTGTATAATTGGCCCAGGTGACACGGGAAAATCCACAATTCTAGATGCTATAGACTTAGCGCTCGGAGCGAGACGAAGTTATAATTTTACTGATGCTGATTTTCATGGTCTAAATACTCAAGAGCCTATCGTGATAACAGTCACTATCGGTTGCCTAGATGGTGAGCTCATGAATATTGATAAATACGGCTTTTTTCTTCGTGGTTTTAACCACACATCACTTGAAATACACGATGAACCACAACCGGGTGATGAAACAGTTCTTACCATTAAACTAATAGTTGATCAGGATTTATACCCAGACTGGCGCTTGTACTCAGAAAGAGCAGAAAGTGAAGGTTTAGAGAAGCGTCTGCAATGGAAGCATAAAGAGTTACTAAGCCCAGCTAGACTTGGAACTACTACATATCAACACCTCGCTTGGGGTAACAGCTCTATCCTCAATAAACTCTCAGAAGATACCCTCGATGTTTCAGCAACACTTGCAGAATTAGGAAGACAAACTAGACAACACTTCGCAGATCAGCAAGTTGATGGTGTTAATGATGTTCTATTAAAAGTACAAAAAATCGCAAATGGATTGGGAGTACCAGTCGGTAAACTTAAAGCGCTATTAGATGTCAATGGAGTATCCCTTTCAAACGGCGCTATAAGCCTTCACAATGATGACAATACCCCTTTACGTCAACTAGGCACTGGCTCATCTAGATTGCTTATTAGTGGGTTACAAAAGGCTGCAAGCAAATCAAACATTATTTTAGTTGATGAAGCAGAATATGGGCTAGAACCATATAGAATAACTCGTTTGCTAAATGAGTTAGGTTCCAAAGATACACAGCCAACTCAGCAGGTGTTCATTACTACACATTCACCATATGTTCTCCGAGAGCTACAGGCTCAACAATTAAATGTATTAAGAAAAGTATCTTTAGCTACTCAAGTTTTTGGTAATACCCAAGAATCTCATAAACTTCATAGCCTTGAAGGAAACGATGAGCAACAATCGACTTTGCGTGCTTGCGCTGAATCATTCTTCAGTAAAGCTGTAATCGTTTGTGAAGGTAAAACAGAAATTGGATATGTTCGAGGAATTGATCTTCACAATCAAAGCACGAATTACCGTAGTATTAACGCATGTGGTGTCCATTGTGCCGATGGCGGTGGAGATAGCATGTTCGTAAGAGCGGAAATTTTTGCTCAATTAGGTTATCCCACCGCCATATTTAAAGACTCAGACAAAGCTCAGGAACATGTAGGACCTTCTCAACTGGCTGCGAGTAAAGGCATCGCTATCTATGAGTGGGGTAATAATTCTGCAACTGAAGATGTGCTTTTTATGGCTTGTCCGGCTCAGGTGATTCCTCAATTACTGGCTATTGCAATTCAGCGAAAAGGCCAAGCAGCAATCGAAGACCATATTATTGCTCACTCACAAAACCAAATAACGCTTGATGTTTGTCTAAATCACTTTCAAGAGAGTTATCGAGCGATTTTAGCCAAAGCTGCAAAAAAAAAGTCATGGTTCAAAGATATCGAACCAGCAGAAACGTTTGCACGGAATGTGATTGCTCCCAATTATGCTCAATTTTCAGAAGCTCTCACAACTACGACTAACCAACTGTTTCGATGGGCTCTAGAGCAAGGTGATTGATAATGAGCATAGAAGCAATTTTCGATAATGATGTTGGCTCTATAGTGGCTCCGGCAGGGTGCGGTAAAACCCAGTTGATCACTGATACTCTGGTGATAAAACCAAACAAGCCATATCTTGTCTTAACTCATACGACGGCAGGTGTAGCCGCTCTAAAACTAAGGTTGAAAAAATTATCTGTCCCAACAAAGAACTTCTTTGTTACAACAATAGATGGTTGGGCTTTGAAATTAGCAAAAAACTTTCCTGTTTCATGTCCTATACAAACCTCTCCTGAAAATCCAAAGGCATTCTATCCAGAGTTAAGAAGAAGTGTTCTTGCGTTACTCCAAAATGGGAACGTAAACGACATTCTAAGAGCATCATATTCACGACTACTTGTTGATGAGTACCAAGACTGTAACTTGGTGCAACATCAGGTAGTAACAGAGCTATCGTCATTAATTCCGACGACAGTTTTCGGCGATCCGATGCAGTGTATATTTAACTTCGCAGGAAGGATGCCTGACTGGAACACAGAGGTTCAAGCAAGGTTTCCTCAAATACATGAATTAACAGTACCATGGAGGTGGAATAATGCTGGTTCCCATGGTCTTGGACAGTGGGTACTCGATTGCCGAAATATATTGATCCAAGGTAATAAAATAGATCTTTCGACATGCCCTGGTTATGTTCACCACAAGCCATTGTCCGGTGTTGCAAGCACTGACTTACAAGCTCAACAAGCTGCTCAATATGATATTTTTAATAGAGCTCAAAATGAATCTTTGCTCGTAATCGGTGATTCAATAAATGCAAGATCTAGGCATAAATATGCTCAAAGTAGTAGGAATATTGATGTCGTTGAGCCAGTGCAACTCGACGATGTAGCTAATGCTGCTCGCTCTTTTGATAGTGCGCAAGGCATAGATTTGGTTGATGCCATTCTTACCTACTCGGGTGAGATGATGACCAATGTGCAAAGGCCACAGACCCTACAAAGATTACGCACTATTCAAGCAGGGAGAAGTCGAATACCTATCACTTCACTGGAGACTGCTCTCCTCAATGTTCTCCAGAATAGCTCTCGCAATAATATTCTGACGGCTTTGCTGCAATTAGAGTCTAAACAAGGAGCTAAAGTTTATCGCAAGGCTGCATTTTCAGCGCTGAAAGACACTATTTCACTTTCAAGCTCTATGCCTGACCAGACCATATTGGACGCCGCTTCATCAATTCGTGAGCAACTCAGGCTACATGGCGATCGACGAATATCTCGCCGCGCAATTGGATCGACACTGCTACTGAAAGGGCTAGAGTGTGATCATTCACTAATTCTTAACGCTGATAACATGAATGCACAACATCTATACGTTGCTTTATCAAGAGGGGCAAAATCAACAACTGTTTTTTCTCAAAGCAACCTGATTGGCCCATAACCATTTAATGGGGTGTTTTGACTTAAAGAACGGTTTGTCTGATTGATTCTTAAAACGCTTTTAAAAACATAGCGTTATAATGGTTTGTTAAAATTAAAAACTTAATATTCAACATACTAATCAACTGAATATTAAGCTTATTTTTAATTTCTTTATTTCATAAATTCAATGCTATTAATTTCATCCTCTGTTAAAGGTAGAAATTCTTCCATGCTGTCGGCTACACTGTGTGCATAAGCACTAATATCCTCTTCATCGACTTCACCTAAGCTATTCCTCATGCTCTCTGCAAACTCTTCGATATTATTGATAATATTAGCATGCAAGCTCGGATCTGCTTTAATAGCGGGGTTCAGTGATGAGGGGAAACAGGTTAACTCAGTAGAGTTTTGGGTGCTTGGGGAGAGAAAACAATTTAGTGAAGTAATCAAACAGCACCATCTTTGTGGTCAGTTCGATGAAAATTTGCCACACTATACGTTGTTGCTATCACGTTAGGATGTATCATATCTACAGCGTCATACACTTTAGGTAATAAACGCTCACGTTTGCGATTGGCTAAAAAATCGTAATAGCGGATCATCTTAAAATGCCGTGGTGGGTATAGAATGGGATTCCTGCGTAGAACCCATTCTGATTTATTTATAGCATAGAATAATGTAGAATTTATTGTGTTGTATTCGAAGGTTTTTTACATCCTAGTTCTATAAGTGCATCAGTAATAAATGGAAATGCTGGTTGTTGCCATGGATTAATATAATTTGGTTTTAGGCTTGTTACTTCAAATTTTGTTTTATTTTTATTGTCATAAACCCATCTCTTTGTCGTATTTATTTCTTCATACTTATCAATCTGATATTTGATGTTATCAAGAATATCTTTTAATGAGATGGATGGACAGTTCCCTGTTCCTTTTGTTACGTACTGCTGCGCCGCTTCCAAAAATCCCAAACAGTGAGAGTATTCGTTGCTTGAACCTTTTTGGGCTCCATTATTACAAATTTTGACCAAATCTTGAATTGATGGTGCTGCATAATAGGTGGCTTTTGGTGTATCTATGTACTTGCTGATGTCACCGAATAGTTGAGAGTCAATAATTGATGTGTTTTTACTTAATACTATTGAAGGAAAAAAAAACATCGAAAATAAAATATAACTAATTGATATGTTAGGTTTAAGCATAATTTTATTTATCCCAATAAGTGAGATGGTGTTAGAAAAACTCTTTCTTAACTGAAGGTATACAATGTTAATCTAAAAATGCACAGTATAACATGGAGTTGGATTTTTACCGTACATGGCTAGGAATCTATGGTCACTCCTTTTTTGCAACACAGATTTTGAAGATATTGTTGGCTTGCATGAATCTATACGGCGTCTGAATCCGCACCTAATGAACCTTGTAAAATTGAGCTGCATTGGCTCCTGAGGGCCAATGGAACGAAAACGTACGCTAATTAGTGTACGTTTTCCGAATGGTTGGCAGTTATCGCAGCTACCCTGTCACTGCCCCCTGAATTGTTTGTCACTTAGACATTAATGAGTGTCAATTTTGTTTAATCCCATGCCCGTTTGGTGAATAGGGTTAACATTTTTCGTGATTTGACTGACATGATGACCTGGACGAAAAGGAATGTGATTTTTTATTTATAGTCAATGTGTCCACTAATTCATTGAAATCGTGCGATTAAATACATCTAGATAGAGTGTGAAAATGCAAATTAGACTTCACTCGAACATTGAGAGTCGAAAAACGGACAGAAAATCGATTCTGCGTTATGAGGGGTTTGAAGCCTAACCGTACGAGATCGTACGCTAAGTTTATTTTTTTAGCGGGTTTGGCGAGTAAAGAAAACGAGGGTTTTGTTTACTCTTTTCATTGATGGCAGTATCCATCAGTTTCAGACACTTCCGACGTTAATAAACTCGGTAATCAAAGTAAATCTATTCGACAACATAACGGCTTTATAGACTTAAAATCATATAGTTACTTCCTTAACGTACGTTTCCGCACGGTTAGGCTTCAAACCCCGATTAAGGTCCCATCAATGAGAAATATGCATAAAAAAAACATCAAATTAATGGTGTCGGATTTTTCGGCGGTTCCGGCGTGGAACCCCAATCACTAACCGTATGACAAAGACACCCAATCCCTCAATTACCTTTGAAGAAAAAAATCGTTGGCTGGGTAAATTTACGTTTGCGGCTTTAGTAGCGCTCAAGATGGCGCAATGGGATGGAAAAGCTGCCTGAAACGCCCAGCCTGAAAATCTTTTTCTTCTTCCTTAGTTTTGTTATCTTAGCGTATTCTTACCTTACTTAACTTTTTCATGAGGTTTGTATGCGCTATCTTCTAATTTTTCAGATTTATGATCGTAGTTGTGATATTTACCATGAAGAAATTTTTGAAAGTTTTGAGCCTTTTATGTCATTGCATGTCGGTGATCATGTCAACCCTAATAGCCTTCCCAAATTAGCTTCATTGGCTGAGACGATTATTCATCCTTTAGGCGGTAAATTTAAGCTCCAAGTTTCTGAGATTGAACATATGTTCCATTCTACTAATGATCTCGACAAAGGTGGTTTTGTAGAACATTCTGTTGGAGGGCATACGACTCTAATTACGTTGCAAAAATCGACAGAGGAGTGAAGCACTAAGCAGGGTAAATAAGTAGGGGTTCGCTTGGGAAACGGAAATTATCCTACGTTAAGCTGGTGATGGACAGCACATCAAAGGTACAGATGAACTACTTCTGTCAGCAATATTCAGGATATTTTTGGTTTGCGAAATGGATGGAGCGACTGGCTCAGGGGATTGCTGATGGTGTTATCGAGGTTCCGAAAGACCGCTAAAATAGTAGACCGGAAATTCCGGCGCGGCGTAGAACCCCATAACCATAGTCGAACTACAGTAACTTCCTATACACGAGTGCTTCATGCCCCGTTAAGTAGATTAATATTGGCTAAAAATATCTTGGTGAGAACCCGTTCTCGCTAACTTTAATTCTTGACCAGTAATTTTATAAATTAGTAGCCAATCGCCTTCAATATGAGCATCTCTATATCCTCGCCAATTACCTGTTAAAGGGTGGTCTACATAGTCCGCAGGGATCTGTTCTTCCTTTATTAGTAACTCAATTAATACTTTTAGCTTGTTTAAATCCTTCCCTCTTTTTTTTTGTCGCTTAACATCCGCCTTAAAAGCACTAGAACGAATAGGAGTTAGCATCAGATCCCCAAATCATCGAAAAGTGCATTGGTTGAAGAAAATGCTTTTCCATTCCCTTTTTCTAATTCTTCAATTGCCTCTTTAGTCACAACATTTGGTGTTTTGATATCAAATGGTAGTTTTCCTTCATCGGCAACACGAATCATAACCATACGGATAAGATCAGATGTATTTAAGCCCATCTTTGCAAGTGCAGATACAGCTCGTTCTTTGACATCTTGAGAAATTCTAGCTTTAACAGTCGTATCAGAAATCATATTATTATCCTCATGTGTTATCACTCTTTTATTGTGTGCCTGATGTGCCCACAAATCAAGCTTTTTTGAAGTTTATGTTTACTATGGGCTCTTTTAGGGGGGCTAGCCCACTTCATCGAAAAGCCCAAATTTTGCTCGTAACACATTGATATCATAACTATGGATAAGTCATTTATTTCGCTGCTTTCATCGATTTTGATACCTTTGAAATCGTATGTCTTGAACAACCTATCAGGTTTTCTATCTGACTATAGCTTTTCCCTTCCATCAGCAAGCCTTTAATATTTTGGTGTAATATTTTATTGATCGGGCGACCTTTATATTTTCCTTCTTGTTTGGCTTTTTGCACTCCTTGGGCTTGGCGACGGCGTCTATCCTCATAATCCTTTCTCGCAATTGCAGCCAGCATGTCTAACATCATACCGTTAAGAGCCGCGAGCATTCGTTCTGTAAACGCATCAGTGCTACTCATAAATTGATAACTGGTTGGAAGATCTAAAGACACAATCTTTAGCCCTTTATGTCCAATGAGATATTTTAATTTTTCCCAGTCATCCGTATTCAAGCGGCTAATTCTATCCACTTGTTCAACTAAGATAATATCACCTGCCATGGCCACATTGAGCAAGCGGAAGAGTTCTGGTCGGTGAAGTTGAGCACCCGACTCATTCTCCTCAAACCAGCAGGCAATTTGCAGCCCCATTCCTTCCACAAACCTAAGTAGTTCTTTTTTTGCTCTAGACGCATCTTGCTCATGCGTTGATGCGCGAAGATACCCATAAATTCGTGTATTTGTATTCATTGGTGCACTATACATTGGTGTTGTTATGTCAGTGCATTATACATCGGTTTTTCATACTTACTACACTAGAGTTTACTTAGTGAAGTTAAGGTAGACTTAAATTGCACTTCTGTATCGATTACGCGCGCATCCATTATATGATGTTGTTTATTTTTAGAGGATAGAACATAACCACAATGAAAGAGATTAAATCAGGCCGTATTCAAATTTTGACTGAACAGGAAATTCATGAGCTCTATTCTCGTCCAATATTTAATCAAATTGAGCGTGAAGAATATTTTTCATTAGATCCGAGTATCAAAAAAATCCTCGCTAAAATGGGAAAAATTGAAACGAAAATATATTTAATTCTTCTGATTGGTTATTTTCGCGCGAAGCCTGTTGTCGCTCAATTTAAACTACGAGAGGTTAAACACGATGTTGACTATATTTATGCGACACATTTTCCAAATAGAAAACCGAAATATCCCTTTATTGCTAAAAGCACTCGAGCAACATTGATTGCTAAAATGCATGAAATACTGGGTTTTTCGCGGTTATTAAAACGAGATAAACAAGCCTTGATAGAGCGTTTGAGTGATGTTGCAACAATCTGTACATATCCAAAATATATTTTTGATGAATGCCTTGCTTTTTTAGGACAAAACAGAATTGGATTAGTGGGTTATTCCACTTTGCAAAATATGATCACCACAGTTTTAGCTAATGAGAGGCATCGTACGGAGTTGATCCTGTCAAATAGCGTGCCACCAATAATACATAAAAAATTAAAGAAGATACTGCATACAAAAGGGGTCTTAAATAGTCTATCTGGCCAACAAGGCGCAGCTAAAAACTTTACACCTACAGAGCTCGCAAGTGAAATTGAAACGCATAACACCATAAAAAGTGTGTATCCCGACGTAAAACGTCTTGTTGGTGAATTGGGATTATCATTAGGTAATTTAAGCTATTATGCATCGATTATTCAACATCAATCGATTTATAAAATTCGTCGATTTCCCGAATGGCAAGGCATGTTATATCTGGTTTGTTATCTATTTTTTCGCTATCAAGAAACTAATGATAAATTGGTAACGGCTTTTTTGTATGTGACGAGAAAGCAAAGGGAAGCTGCGAGTGCTTCAGCTAAGTTACGCATTGCAGAAGAACTGGAAATTATTCGTGAAAAGTTAATGCATGCGGGTAATATTTTACACCTATTTGTTGATGAAACCGTCAGTGACAATACGCAATTTGGTGATATTCGCCAAAATGCATTTACAATGATCTCTAAAGATGAAATTCAGTTAATAAGTCAACATCTTAATAAGAATAGTTTTGATAAAACCCATTATGAGTGGCTATACATTGATACACAATACAGAAAAATTGCGAATACGATGAGATCACTTTTTCTCGCTATTGATATCGAATGCGAACCAGAATTACAACTGCTGTCTTCCCAATTATTAACAGCAAAATTAGAACTTCAAAAAGATAAGCACATTTCTACCGCCGATCAGCGATTACTATTAAAAAACGATAAACCTTTTATCTTGATAGATGAACAGGTTAATACTCAACGATTTGAATACTATTTATACCAAAAAGTGGCTAGGATGATTGAGAGTAATCATATTTACATCAATGAAAGCGCAAATAACAAGCGTTTAGACGATGATTTGATTTCAGCCTCCGAGTGGAAAAAAAGCCATGTTATCATTCAAAAAACAGGATTAACTCGGCTCAATACGGCAATAGAACAAACGCTTTCGGAATTAAAGCAAAAATTGAGCGATCAAATGGAGCGTATTGGTCGTAATATCCATGATGGAGCCAATGATTTCGTGACACTTCAACCACGTTCAAATCAGTTAACATGGAAACTGGCGAATAAACGCTGGAAAGATGATATTGATAATCCCATATATAACCAGCTCCAACATATGGGGATCATTGAAATTATGGACTATGTTCATCAAAAAACGGGTTACTTAGATGCATTCAAAAATATCGCATCAAAAAAGAAAAACACTAAGGCCAAAGAGGGTGATTTACTCGCTTGCATATTTGGAAATGGCTCAAACTATGGTGTTCATCATATGTCATCAATATCAGATAGAGCCATCGGTGTGCTTAGAGCCGTCAATGATGGGTATATTAGACCTGAAACAACGAGTGAAGCTAATGATATGATATCTGATGCTTTAGCAAAACTCCCCATTTTCAACTATTATACGATTAACGAAAGTGCCCCATTTGGTAGCATTGATGGCCAAAAACATGGTTGCCGAATCAATACATTTAAAGCCCGTTTTTCTGCCAAATACTTCCGAAAAGGGAAAGGTGTATCGGCACTCACATTAGTTTCAAATCATATACCAATAAACACGAAAGTGATTTCAGCCAATGAATATGAGGCCCACCACGCATTCGATTTACTCTATAATAATACCAGTCATATTCAGCCCAAAACATTAGCAACAGACACGCATGGCGTTAACAACGTAAACTTTGCTATCCTTGATCTCTTTGGATATCAGTTTGCCCCGCGATACGCAAAATTTAAACACGTTTTTAATGAATTGTTTGAGATCGAGTATGATGAAATCCTTTCCCTGAAACTTAAAAAATCGCTCAACTTATCACTCATTCAAGAAGAGTGGGAAAATATTCAATGGATAATTTGTTCATTAAGCCGTAAAACGACGACACAAAGCACGGTGATTACTAAGCTTTCTAACAGTAAGAAAAACAATCGCACCTTAGCGGCTCTTCGTGAATATGACCGAATAATTAAGTGTTTATACGTTCTCGATTATGTTGATGACAAAATGCTCAGGCAGTTTGTCCAACAAGCACTTAATCGGGGTGAGGCTTACCATCAATTACGGCGTGCAATTGCGTCAATTAATGGTAATCAATTCAGAGGTGGCGATGATTACCAGATAGAACAATGGAATGATTGTGCTCGTATCATTGCTAACTGCATTATTTATTATAATTCTGCATTATTATCCAGTTTGATTGAAAAATTTGCGCGTGAAAATAATCAAGAAGCGGTGAATATGATAGCTGAGTTATCACCTGTCGCATGGCAGCATATACAGCTGGCCGGTAATTACACCTTTGGCCTTAAAAAAGATAATATTGTACTGGAAAGATTACTGGAGAATTTAGATCCTCTTATTTCAGAAGAGTCGTTAAGCTTAGCGGCATAGTCTATTAATATTATTAAACTATATATCGGCTGTAGTCCTTGATATCAAAGGGCTACAAGCAAACTTTGGACTTTTCGATGAAATGGGCACACAACCCCATATAGGAATTAAACCTGAATATTTGGCTATGTTATACCGAACCACTGGTGATTTAGATGGATTGAAACTCCCAAAAAGAAATCGTCATGGAAAAGTAAAAATGAGTGAAGTTTTATTGTTTAAAAAGGAGTTTGAAAATAAAAATGAAGGAGGGTAAATCTCTAGTATTGCTTTATTTTAAATTTTTGGAACGTAAAAAAGTGTGGGGTATTTACACGATGTAAATACCCCATTTATAACACAGTCATCTCGTAGAATATTTATGCCGCACTTCGGTACTCAAATGGCGTCATGTCATTGAGTGAATCGTGCGGCCGTTCGTTGTTGTATAGCTCAATCCAGTCTTCGGTTATTTGCTTCACTTCGTTCAGGTTGTTGAAAATGTAGCAATTGAGTACATCATCGCGATAAGTTCGGTTAAATCGTTCAATGTATGCGTTTTGATATGGGCAACCGGGTTTAATGTAATCAATCATAATGTCATGTGCTTTTGCCCAATTTACAAACACTTCCGAGGTGAATTCGCTGCCATTATCAACCCGAATTTTCTCAGGGTAACCGTGCCACTCAGCAAGTTGGTCAAGATAGCGTATGACACGCAATGACGGCATGCTGGTCGCAATATCAATACCTAAAACTTCGCGATTAAAGTCATCAATAACGTTAAATGTGCGGAACCTGACTTTGTTGTGCAAGCTGTCACTCATAAAGTCCATTGACCAAGATTTTCCCAATGCATTCGGTGCAGCTAACGGCTCTGGGTTACGGTTGGGCAGTCGCTTTTTGCCTTTGCGTCGTAGGTTCAGTTTTAGCTCCTTATAAACGCGATAAACACGTTTGTGGTTCCAACTGTGGCCTAGCTTTCGAAGGCGTTTAAAGCACTTCGGGAACCCCCACCGATAATGCTTGTCGATTAAAGCATTCAAGGCATCAATGATTTCGTCATCATCGGTCAGCTTTGGCTCGTAATAGTAAGCGGTACGACTGATACCAACCACATGACAGCACTTCACTACGCTTGCGTTATACTGCACCTGTAACTCGTGTGCCCAGACTTTCCGTTCTGCCACAGGCGCTAGAGCTTTTTTATGATGTCTTCTTGCATCTGTGACTTGAGACTCAACTCAGCATACATCTGCTTACGTCGACGGTTCTCTTCTTCAAGCTCTTTCAAGCGGCGCACATCAGACGCTTCCATACCGCCGTATTTTTCGCGCCATTTATAAAACGTTGAATTACTGATGCCGTACTTACGACAAATATCTTTCACCGGCATACCCGCTTCGGCTTCTTTTAAAATCGCCACAATCTGGCTTTCAGTCATGCGTTTGCTCATCGTAAAACTCCTTTGGCGCGTGAATCACCTTGTGTCTGAAGTCGTGCGTATTGGACAAGTGGCCAACGAACATACCTCGACGTCAAAAAGCGGACAAGCGTCGTCATTTTGAGTATCCTAGCCACTTAAGATGTGACGTGTGAAAGGCGGATTGATGAAACCCAAACAGACCCCGACAGCCCATGATGCCGCTTTCAAAGGCTTTATGACGCAAGTTGACAGTGCTAAGGACTTTTTTGAGATACATTTGCCGGAGCACATCAAAGCGCTGTGTGATTTTAGTACCTTGTCACTGACCAATTCTTCGTTTATTGATAAGCAATTACGCTCCCGCTTATCGGATGTGCTTTACTCGGTACAAACCACTGAAGGTGAAGGGTATATCTACCTGTTGGTCGAGCATCAATCGACGCCGGATAAGCTGATGGCGTGGCGATTGATGCATTATGCGTTTTTAGCCATGAATCAACACCTTCAGCAAGGGAATAAAACGCTGCCGTTGGTGGTTCCGGTGCTGTTTTATCACGGTGGCCGCTCACCCTATCCGTATTCCCAGTTGTGGACCGATTGTTTTCCGTTACCCGATATCGCCAATACGTTGTATACCCAACCGTTCCCGTTGGTCGATGTGACGGTGATTGATGATAATGAGCTGGTGAATCATCGCAAAGTGGCCGTGATGGAGCTGGCGATGAAGCACAAATATTTGCGGGATGAATTTGACCGAGTTATCCCGTTATTGGCACAAGCATTGAATCAACAGTATAATAGTGATAACGACATCATCACTATCCTCAATTACCTGTTCATTGCGCTGGATTCGCCGAACTTTGAACATATTGTCCAGCAATTGAGTGAACAGGCAGATAAGCATCAGGAGGTCATTGTGAACATTGCACAACGCTTACAAGATAAAGGCGAAAAAATCGGCTGGGAAAAAGGCCGTGAAGAAGGCCGTGAAGAAGGGATGCGTGAAGCGCAGATTATGATGGCGCGTAATCTCTTGAAAAATGGTGTCAGCCTTGAACTGATTATTGAAAGTACCGGTTTAAGCCGTGAAGATCTGATTTCCTTGCAGTGATATTTTTCTGTTCGCAGTATCTTATGTGCTGCGAACCCCCTCACCAATAACAGAAAATGAAATAAATTGTCTTTATGATTTCTGTTTGTCATTTAACTGAATACGGCACACTTGAGAACGACTATAGCCAGTCGCTTCCGCGGTTTCTCGAATACTGAGTCCTTTGATTTTTCGATAATAAATTACCTTATCATGGCGTTCTCTATCGGGTTGCTTCCCTTTGTATTTACCTAATGATTGTGCACGTTCAATACCTTGTTTTTGGCGTTCCCGGCGGCTAATCCAATCTTTGTGGGACATGGCGGCCATTAGATCAATTAACATGGTGTTAATGGCCGAAAGGACGGCTTGAGTGATAGGATCATTCTGTGTCAGATCTTGATTATTTAGAGCTTGCCAAGATGTCGGAATATCTAAACTCACAATGCGTAACTCATGGTGCTCAATTTGTTTTTTCAGTTTTAACCAATCTGCGTTATTTAATCGGGTCAGTCGGTCAATTTGTTCAACGAGCAAAATATCACCCTGTTGACTGTCACTGAGTAAACGAGAGAGTTCGGGGCGTTCTAATTTTGTTCCGCTGATGTGTTCGCGATAATAATTCGCAATTCGTCCACCTCGTTCTTCAACAAAATCATTGAGCATCTTTTTTGCTCTATCTGCATATTGATCTTCAGAGGAGGCTCGAAGGTAAGCACGGATGAACATTTTTTCACCTATCTATCGCATTTAAGTTATCCCATAAAAAGTATCGCATATAGGTTATTGCATTGATAGTGATTTGATGCATTTTAGGTTATCGCTCTGGGGTATACCCTAAAGCTATAGATTGAATTGACTTGATTTTATAAAATGGGTCAACTAAAATTTTTGTGTTAATAATTAACACAAAGGTAATTTTATGGCTCGTACAACAAGTGTAACAATCGGAGCTCAACTGGATGAGTTTGTTAATCAACTCATTTCGTCTGGAAGATATGGCTCAACAAGTGAAGTCGTTCGCTCTGCTCTACGTTTACTTGAGGTCCAAGAAAAACAAACAGCAGCATTGAAGATGTTAATTGATGCCGGTGAGCAAAGTGGTGAGTCGTCGTTAACGCTCCAAGATATCGCTAAGAAAGTGAAGAATGCTCATAATGTATAAACTTTCCAATTTAGCGGCTAAAGACTTTGAAGGGATATTCGAGTATACCCTCGTGAATTTTGGTGTTAGGAAAGCGGATGAATACACCAAAAATTTACACGATGTATTAGAAGTGATTAGCAGCAATCCATTGATAGGAATCGAGTGTACAGAAATTGCAGTTGGGGTTAGGCGTCATAACCACTCTAAGCATGCAATTTTTTACCGATATAGAACCGATGATATTTTTGTTATCCGAATTCTTCATCAACAAATGGAGCCGTTAAAGCACTTTTATTTTGACGAGTTTGAAAAGTAAGTTGACAAATATTTTAATAGAATTATCTTCATGCTGAAGATTAAAGTACCCTTTCTAGTTTTATCAGAAAGATAACCTAAAAAAGGTACTTATATGAATATTTAGCTATTATTTATTAATACAGCATTACATTTTATCATCTTTAGCCATGCTGTCTTTAGCCATGCTGTCTTTAGCCATGCTGTCTTTAGCCATGCTGTCTTTAGCCATGCTGTCTTTAGCCATGCTGTCTTTAGCCATGCTGTCTTTAGCCATGCTGTCTTTAGCCATGCTGTCTTTAGCCATGCTGTCTTTAGCCATGCTGTCTTTAGCCATGCTGTCTTTAGCCATGCTGTCTTTAGCCATGCTGTCTTTAGCCATGCTGTCTTTAGCCATGCCGTCTTTAGCCATGCTGTCCTTAGCCATGCTGTCCTTAGCCATGCTGTCCTTAGCCATGCTGTCCTTAGCCATGCTGTCCTTAGCCATGCTGTCCTTAGCCATGCTGTCTGCATAAGAAGCTGCAGCTGTCATACATAACGCACTAGTTAAGATTACTAATATTAATTTTTTCATAACAAATTTACTCTCTATCAGTTTATTTATATTAATACTACCATTATAACTATGGGTCATTGATTAAAAAATGATTACAAATTTGTCATAAAGCGAGGAGTAAGAAATATGGGCTTGTTGCAAATAATAAATTTGCGCATTTTTAACTCAGCGCTAAGAAAGTGAAGAACGCTCATAATGTATAAACTTTCCAATTTAGCGGCTAAAGACTTTGAAGGGATATTCGAGGGGCTTGTTGCAAAAATTACCTAAGTGGAACAAATCCGAGTTCATTTAGCAAAAGCTGACATAGTAGCTATTGATATGAGAATATTGAATTCTCAAAATCAAGCAAAATTATAAGAACATATAAATACTTTATCAACCCAAGAAAAAAATTAAATTGTATTAATGAGGTGATATATGGCTGGTATGTATTACTTGGGTAGTGGTTTGTCTGTAGGCTTAGGAACTCCGTCCTTAACAATATTATCGGATGAGTTAAAAAAAGAGCTGCAATCACATGCATATATTATCGATAAGATATTTGATTCCTTCGATTATGATCTAACTGTCGATTTCACATCTTTATCTACAGAAGAATATAAAATTTGCCATATGGCTTTATGTAATATAGTTAACTCTATTAAACGTCAAAATGACCGTGAAAAAATATGGATTGTTAGTCTTTGGAATGAAGAGTTACATAAAAAAATGCAATTATCACCTTTATATAAAGTAGCTGACTAGTGGGTATGTGACGATTTTAAATCGTTAAAATTGTAGTTTAACAATTGCCAATCAATCGTCCGTTTTTGTGACAACCCTAACTGATACTAGGTATCGGAAAAATCAGTGGTTCAGGCGTGGAACCCCAAAAAATCCTGATCCTCAATAATCCCGTTATCCTCGACCGTTGCTTAACGCTATTAACGCCTCCCCAATCCCAGTAAACGAATTGATTTATCGCTTTTTTCTAAAGAATGCATTTCCTCTGTGAGTGACACTTCTCTAGCGTGTCACTTTTTGCCCTCCGCCAAATTCCAATTCTACGCCATTTTACGTGATTTTTTCTTTTAGCCAGCCGATTGCTTTACCTATACTCTTTTTTCATCGTAGCAGGCCTTCTGTGCGGTCGATTTTTTTCGGGGGTGTGGAGGATTTTAGTCATTTTGCGTTTTACCGCTAGAGTGTGCAATTTACTACTTTTGCTGCATATTGGGGTGTTTGAACTTCATTATCACTAGATGTGGGGTTTTCGGCATCCTTTTGATACGCAAGGCAGGAATGAGAATTGCGTTTTACCCGCTATTGACGGCAAATGTGCAATTGGTAGGGGAATTTACGACGTGAGGGTGTGGTTAAAAAAATAGCGAATCACTCTGACCGATCACCAGAGGAAAATTTAGGGCTGAAAAATAGGGGTTGCCCTGAGTGCGAAAATTTGATTTAGTATAAGGGCATGAGCTCTACGGCCATCGCACTGATTTTTATTTTAAACCTCCCTTACTTTATTTTTTGAAGGTATAGGCTGGCGTAGACGGTTCCTGATTACCTTCATTAAAAATAAGGTATATAGTATGAATACAACTCAATTTCTGACGCCCATTAATCCCGTTAAAATGGCGATGACGTCATCGATGCTTTCCTCTTTTGAGGTCTTACACTCTTTTGTCTATGACGTGATTAAACCTCTTTTTCCTAAGCAGCCCTATTTATCGCGGACGATCCGCGATGCACTCAGTTTATCAATAGGCTATAAGTCCTACTCGGATTTAGTGGACAGTGCACGGCGAAACACCGCAACGTCAAACGATACAGAAGGAAATGTATTTGACTTCAAAAAACATGAAGATGCGGTGTGGCTCTCTGTATGTCATCTTGCTGAAAAATTATGGACACATAAAAAACATGAAGTCTTTACGGAACTTGATGATTTGCATTCGATCTTGACGCATGATTTTTTTGCTTTTGTTATTCTAGAAGGTAAATCCACGGAGCTATCGTTAAGCCTTAAAAATAATGAAATTATCGGGGCTGGACGGATCGAAAATTTGTACGAAATGAATAGTATCAGGTTATTTAACCAGCATACATTACAGTTATATCATCACTTTATCGAATGGGGTTATCAGCCTTATTTAGATCCGATAACCTTTCAAGTATTAAATAATACATTTATGCTTACCCTAGATATGCAATTGGCAGATGATATCGCTAAATTTAAAAAGGCTGAAACTCTAGATACAGAATCTAAAAATGCACTCGCATTGCATATTAATGCACAGATGGATAAGGTGTTTATTCGAAATAACTTCTTTTATGATCAGCAAAGTTTTACGCCATTTTCCATCAAAACGCATTTTTATGATATTGATGGCGATGCGATGTTTATCTCTGACTTGTATCAAGTCGATAAACCATTTAAAAATTAAAATAACTATTTAATATTACTGCATGGAACATCGCCTATAGCCCTTGATATCAAAGGGCTATGAGCTAAACTTGGACTTTTCGATGAAATGGGAGCGAAACCCCTTTAAGCAAGTTTCGAAAGTATTAAAAAAAATTAATGGCAGAATGATAGAAAAAATAAAGATAGTTAATTACAGGAGAATTAAATGGCTTACGAAATATATGCTGAGTGTCCTTGTTGTGAAGTGACAGCCGATAGCATCAATGAAATCGAAGAAGTTTTTGGGTTTCGTATAGTTCAAAATGGAGAAAAAATTCCTCAATCCTACTGCAAGATATGTCGCGGATTACGCTGCTCACCCGATAATAAAAAATGTCAAAAAATTTAGTATAACATCCCTATTGAGCTTGTAACAAAAAGCCCGCAAATGCGGGTTTTTTGTTACAAAATACTTCGATGCCGTAATTAAGTTTCAATAAGGGGTATTTTGATTTAAACAACGGTTTGTCCGACTACACCTTGTAAGCTCATATAATCCAATGGGTTAAGACTAGATATTGATTTCATATTGCGATGTACATCTTATTTGGGTTCCACGCCGGAATCACCGTAAATTCCGATACCATTAATTTGGTGTTTTTTTATACAACAGGAATGACAATAGTATAACAAAATTGCCTAGGTGATGAATTGTCAGATTCGTATGTAGACAAAGCAAGATCTAAATTTGGGTAATGCTTTGCTGCTAGTTCAATTTTATCAATTAGATAATCATCACTATCACTTATATGCCCATTATACAACGCTTGCTTAAAATTTTCGCCTTCGTGTATTTTTATACTATATTTTGTTTCTATTTCTTTGATTTTACTGAAAATACTCATTTTAAACCCCTTTCTTTTTAAAATACCTAAATGATGATTATACCAATTCAATGTATTGGCATACGTTTATGCTCATTATAAATTCAATTTTTACTTTCTTTAAATAGACTGTTTAATTGCTCGACTTATAGTACCTCTGCTACAGCCTAAAACTTTTTGAACTTGGCTCCATGAGTGGCCGCTATCGAGTAAACGGTTGATTGCATCATATCGATTTTGATTTACCTGACGACCTTTATATTTTCCTTCTTTTTTAGCTTTTTCTATTCCCTGTTTTTGTCTTTCACGACGTTGCTCATAATCACGTCGTGCAACTGCGGCTAACATATCAAGTAACATATCGTTAATAGCGGCAAACATTCGACTATCAAAATCATTCATATTTGCAGATAGCCAAGTTGTCGGTACATTAATAGCCATGACACGGATATCTTTTTGGTGGATCATTTTTTTCAATTTATTCCAATCATCCATAGTTAACCTAGAGAGCCGGTCAACATCTTCAATTAATAAAATATCTTGAGTTTGACAATCCTTAAGAAGCCGAAACAACTCTGGGCGATCTAAACGTGAACCTGATTCATTTTCAATGTAGTAATTACAAATTGACAGCCTTCGTTCTTTAGCGAATGCTTCCATTGAGTTTTGAGCTCGAGTTGCATCTTGTTCTGATGTTGATGCTCGAAGGTAAGCTCTAACAAAGCGATTTTGTACTGCTGAGGTCATTATAGAGAACCAGTTCTATTTAAGTGGTAATTAATAGGTTAAACAGTACCAGAATTGGATGGTGTTGAAAAGGTATACCTAAATTACACCAATGAGTTATTGCATATCTGAGATGTATTATGAAATACACTTTCTCTAGAGAGGTGAAAAACACCTAATATTACTAGGTGGCAGGTTTGTGCTGTGTGTTGCATCCACCGGTTGAACTCACAGCCAGGAGCGGACGTTGCTTACATTTTTCCGTGTTAACATACAGGTTGCAGTTCATTTTAAATGAGACGCTCAGGTTTTTATTAATCCATGCCTTACAATAAATCTCAAAAATTTAATTTCCATTATGAATATTAATTAGTCATGAAACTGATAAGCCCTGCCTCGAAAACTATTTATTGGGGAGGATTTTAATATACCCCATTTATTTTGCATTTCATGAAATAAGTCAATTTCTTGCTCAGTAACATTTCTCTTCTCACGATAAACCAGCGCGAAGTCTTTTTTATATACTCTAGCCATAAAGCTTCTATAGTTTGTGTTCCACATCACTGGAGGTTCTGAAATATTATCAAACACAGCCACTACAATATCTCTGTTCATTGATGTCTTCTGTTGATAATAAATAGCGTAGGCTTGGGCAATCAAACGTCTTTCCTCCTCATATTCTACTTTACTCATTTTTTTACATACTGCCTTTGGGAAAATAACAACGGCAAAAATGGAATTACGAGTATAAGATGAGTCATCCTCTCCCAATAAAATAGCCCGACTACTAATAGCCCGCCCTAAAGTTTCTTTGAACTTAGCAATAATACTTTTGGAAAGTTCTCTACGACTTAACCGATCAAAATCACATAGAACCTCCAATACTTTTTGGTTTGCTTCGAACTTAGTTAAACCTGTACAGATAACTTCTCCTCTTACAAATTGATCAGAGATATACTCAATTAAATCATCAAAAATAAGTGAAACCCGATCTTCCTGCTTTCCATTTAAGTAATCACTAGCCTTGTTAAGCTCATTAAACCTCTCAATTTTAAACCCTTCTTCCTTAAAGTATAAACCTGCATCCCTACTTATGGATGGGCTTAGGATATATGTCGCTAACAAATCAAGTTCTATCAACTTATCATAGTTGGTAAAAAATCCTTCTCGTGCTGCGCGTTCTTTTTCCTCTAGGTATCCTACGAATTCATTTACGGTACTTAGCTCTTGTGTTAGAGCTTCAATGGTTGAGCTATCAAAAACGTGTATATAGTTACCATGACGATCTCTACAGTTAGTGATGATACCATCATGAATACCATTACCTAGATAAAGCGGATATTGGCAGCCGTTAGCGATGGCAACACGATAGACATTTAGTTGATTGATGCTTTCGCTATTTATAAACGGAAATTTATCACTCGACAAACATTGTTCAGTAAAATAAATTCGGTCATAATGTGTGCGAATCCAACTTTCTGCCCCTTCAATCTGCTTTACTGAATTATCAACTGCTCTTCTTTTCCAACGCTTCCAAGCTACAGAAGTACCATCCTCTTCAGGAATATTTTTTTCTCTATCTTCAGTGTATTTAACTTCTTTATCCGAAAAAATAATGACTGTATTATTGTAATAAACCAGAAGATCGCAGATTTCCTTCCCTTTTCCATTTTGCTTGATACCTTCATTACTATATAAACTGGTCCAAGACCAGAGCTTTAGAAAAGTTTTATCACAAATAGCCGCTAATTTTCTTTCAGTTTCAGTAAAGCCTATGTTTTTCTTTGGGGAAATAGACTTTTTATTTATTTTATCTGTGCTCATTGTTTCCCTTGTAACTATTTTAGCAATAAAGCACCTCTTATAATACTATAAAAATCAATGCCTTACCATGATTTCCATCACACTTCCCTAGAGATTCCCATACTTATCTGAACAATAATAACTATCTACTCACTAAGAGTATTGAACTACGATGCGTTACGATCTCATAGTAAGCATGAACGTTCATCCAACCCTTACTTCGGTCTAGTTCTCTGATCAGCATTTATAAGATGAGCTTCCGCTTCTCGCTCATAGCGGACTCAATAGCCAGTTTTGGGTAGAATGATATGTGTTTCACTCAGATGTCTTCATACTGCACGTAAGAAATATTTGAGTCTCTGACATCATAATCTTCTAAGCTGCCTGACTTTTCCTCACCTCTATATAAAGCAACTATCCATCGAGCGTTTTCTTGGATGCATTTATTTATTTCAGCGAAGTATTTACCGTCAACTTCGGCAAGCGAATGGCCTAAGACAATGACCTCATCCACATTTTTAAGCGACGAGAAAAAAACACTCTCTTCTTTAATTATGTCTTCAATTATGTCTTCGCTGGGCTTGAATGTATTTCCGAAGTATTCGTCTATGCTGTCGTACGCCTCTGCTATTCTTGTATCTTGATCCGGTCCTATATATGGATTTAGTGACTTTTCCTCCCTAAAACTGTGACCTAGTATGAGATCGTCATCGTAACTACAATTGCCGTGAATATGTATAATTTGCTCGTCTGGAACGGCATAGATTTGCTGCAAGGTATTTGTATAATTAAATGAAAAATAGAGACTTTCTCTTGGTATGGGGGGGATGTATTGCTCAGAATTGTAAGCATCGGCTATGTTAATCCCTTTAACCCAATCAGCGAATTGCTTCTTCAAGCGAGCTGACAGCATCCGTGTGATTTTATCTACTTCATATTGGTAATCGTGATGGTAGGCATCGCTCCAATCATCGGTATTGTACGAAGCCAAAAACATCTCACTGTTTTGAAGGATAAGCTCATAATCAATTTCACCTAAAGCACTTTCTAACTCGTTCCACTCGTCTCCAGCTGGTATGTATTCTTCTATCGAATCATATAGTTCTTGGTCATTTTTTGCCACATACGACTTAAAGTGCTTGTATCCTGTTGGTAAGCCATGTCGAATGTCAAATCCGTTTCCTATTATGTAAAGCCTCATCGTTTTTCCCATAGTCGAATTGTAAAAAGATATTAATCTGACCTGCTCCCAGTTGACTCCCCCCTTTAAGTAATGCCTTCATCAGATGTAAAACAATCTGCAAATTTCCACAGTTCGCTCAAAGCCAACTGTCAGAATTGATTTTTTTCTGCGAGATAAGTTTGTTTAATAATATCAAATGACGTCAAACTTTATTCATTCTCCCATTCAAGATTCTTCCATTATGACTTAAATAATAATGTATCGTTAAAGGGGTAAATGTAATTCAAATGATATGTAAATTGTAAACTAGGATATACTTATCATTTAGTTATACTTAAATGGTATGTTGAAGGTTCTTAATGTAAGCATAAGATAATTTTTTAGAAAATTTCGCTTGCGAAATTCATTGCATATCAATATTGATATGCAATGAATTTATGATATAATCCCCTCAAGATATGAATTTAGATTCATAGCTTTCAAAGATACATGAAGTTGTGTCTTTTTAGGCGAAACGCCTGACTCATAGGAGTGGATATGAAAATTGATATTAATATAAGTATATTCTTGTCACACCACACCTTTCTCAACATTTCGCATGCGAAATACTAAGGATTCTAATATGGAACTCAAAACAGGAAAAAAACTTGGCAAGCTAATAGTAGTGTGCAGCCAGAAAGGTGGTGTAGTTAAGTCTCAATCTACTAATGAAATATCTTTCAACTTGCAAAAAATGGGGTATTCAGTTCTAGAAATTGATGCGGATTGGACTACAGGGTTAACAGAACGTACCTTTCCGAATGAACTTCCATTGGAAATTGAAAAAGAACCATTAAAGCATGAGTTCACCCCTGGTGAGGCTAATACCTATCAATTGTTTTTTTCTAATACTGACATTAAACCGATAACTCTAGATGATGGACGTGACTTCATAGGCACAACGAGTGAACTTAATGAGGTTAACTATAGACACTCTGATTGTATGTTTGATTTCCGAGATCGTATATTAGAATTGAAGGAAAAATATGATTTTATTTTTATAGACTCAGCCCCTTCATATTCTAATGTAATGGTAGCAAGTCATATGGCTGCTGATTATTTATTAATTCCAACCTTACTAGAAAAACAATCAAGGAATGCTGTAGCTAAACAATTAACTTACATGCAAAAAATAAAGAAAAACTATAATCCATCGTTACAATTTTTGGGAACCTATGTGACTCAAGCTACAGTTGCGAACTATTCAAAACCACTTTTTGATGGTTATTTGGGGGCTGTGGATACTCATAACCTTAATATGCTAGTCGAAATACTTGAAGATAAAGGTTATACCCAAGATTATATCTTAGCTTATATTTCGTTTGCTCAAGCAACAGCAAAAGAAGCTATAGAATTAGGTATGACATTTAAAGAATATGAGCCTAAATCTAAACCAGCAATTCAATATGAAGAATTAGCAAAACGAATTGTGAAACAGGTAGGATAAATTAAATGGCTAAAAAACAATTTTTGAGTCGACTACGTGATCAAAATCGTAAATCGGCAACCGAAGCAATTAACAAAGTTATTGAAACTAAGTCACCTAATGAGGAAATCAGAGATATTGCTGCTCACCAAATTATGACTGATATTGCCCGCCCTGAATTAGAAACGGAAGGGCAAATAATTAGAGTTTCAATAGATGAAGTTTATGCAGAGAGTCAAGTTCGTCCAGAGGAAGATTTTGATGACTCCATAATAGAGGGAATGGCTGATACATTTAACACTGTAGGGATATTAACACCACCGCGTTGTTATCCAAAAGATAGGACTGGTTATAGGATTTGGATGGGTGAAACTCGTTGGCGAACAGCAAAAAAAAGAGGAGATACCTTTATTGATATTTATGTCGGTTCTCCACCCAAAAACGATAAATTTCGAATTATTGGTCAGTTGATAGAAAACCTACAACAATCCGGCCTTAAACCTTTAGCAACAGCAGTAGCATTTAATGAGCTTAAAACAGTTCATGGAATGACTGGAGAAGAAATAGCAAAAACTGTAGGTAAACCTACATCATTTGTGAGTAAACATTTAAAATTAATAAGTGCTCCTGAAAGTGTTACCACATTACTAAAAGATAAAGTAACTTTAGATGTAGACTTAGCATATACACTTACTCAGATAAATGAAATTAACCCCAAAATTGCTGAAAAACTTGTTGAAAAAGCAAGAAAAAATGGTGTTTCTCGTAATGAAGCAAAAGATGAATTAAGTAAAATAAAAAATAGAGATAAAGAAAAAATTTCGCATGCGAAATCAAAACAAGTTTCTCATTCAAAATCTCAAGTTAATACAAATGATGTGTGGCATGTTCAGGTGGAGTTTGATAACAAGATAGGTATTATTCTCACGGATAAAAAGCCTGAAAGTGACGGGGTTGTATGGGTAAAGCTTGAAAATAGCATCAACTCTGTCAATGTTGATAAATTAATAGTAAAAGGGTTAGTACAGATCAAATGATAGGTACGCCATTTTCAACTATGGCCACAGAGTTTCGTGGCCAGATTATTAAAACATGGTTATTGCAAATATCTGGTACAGCAACAGAAAAATCAAAAATATTATGTCAAACAGCTATTGAACTCGGTCTTACTGAAAGGTCTAAATCAATTCCAGGTTCTGCATTAATCCAATGGACAAAAACAACACCGACAAACACGCCACTTTGGGCTGCACAAAGCGCTCTTCTATTATTATTTGCTAATGAATGGAAACCAAGCACACATGTAGAATGGTGCGGAATGGCATCTCTATTACAACGGTTATATAAGAAAAATAGTATAGCTGAGATGTTAAGTTATCTACCTAAACATATAAATAAAGATATTGCAGCAGGCTGGATTACTGCAGCCATAGAGGAAGATGCAAATTTTAGAAGGCATAAAAAAAGAAAATGACTTTTTCGGGACTAGAAAAAATAATTACATCTTCAGGACGTCGTTCAATATCATCATCCTTGCTAGCATATTTACTTGATGCTTTTGATAACGGATTCGATGGTATTGATCTTGATTTGTTCCAATCAAATACTGGTTATGTAAGGACAAATATAACTCAAGTTGCAAACTATCTAAAAGATAAAGGAATCATTTTAATATACTACTATAGAGATCAAGGTGACAAAAATAACCGAGATTATATTGAGGAGAACATTTTTGGACGGTGGGGTAAGCAGCATTATAAATTAACATCTGATGTATTACGTTTGTATAGAAGGAATTAGAAAACCATTTCGCATGCGAAATAGTAGATGTGAATTATAAATTCACATGTTTGTTTTTTAAAATGGAGTAAAGTATACTTATACTGTGTATTTATACAGTATTGGTGCCCTATGCAAATTCCTATTTTCGAGAGTCTAGTTGCCTGTGGTTTTCCCAGTCCCGCTCAAGACTACGTCGAACGTCGTTTATCGCTCGATGCTGAACTTATTCGCTATCCTGAAAGCACCTATTTTCTTCGTGCTTCAGGGGATTCGATGAAGGATGCGGGGATTTTTGACGGTGACTTATTAGTCGTTGAAAGTCACCTTACTGCCAGTCATGGGGAAATTGTAGTCGCCGAATACAATGGTGAATTCACCTGTAAGTACCTGCAAATCACACCGACTAAAGCGCTTATTCCCGCTAACAGCCAATTTCCCTCTATCCCCATCAATGACGATACGGACGTGCAAATTTTCGGTGTCGTTCGTTATGCCGTGCATACCTGTCGGTGAAAGATATGTTTGCGCTCATCGATGTTAATTCCATGTACACCGCCTGTGAATCTGTCTTTAGGCCTGATTTAAAAGGAAAGCCAATTATTTGCCTTTCGAATAACGATGGGTGCGTCATTGCGCGTTCAGCTGAAGCGAAACCTTATATCCGCATGGGAGCGCCTTATTTTGAAATCAAACAGATAATCAAACAAAAGCAAGTAGTTGTATTTTCTTCAAATTATCCACTTACAGTTGGGAAATACTTTAGACATCACATGTTGTAATGTTTCAGGTTGTATAAATTAGACGTCGAGATGAGGGGCGGTTACAATTTTTACTATTGGTTAAGAAATATCTTGAAAAAGTAGATGTATGAACGCGTAACCCCCTGGGGGAAGGCTTAGCAGTGTGAATAACGGATGATTTAGGTGTTAATGTGATTGAACAAAATAGGTCGTTTCCAGATGACTTCGGCTTTGACTATTGTCTTATGTGGATTAGTACGGAGAAATATCCCTCATTTATAAGTAGGCCACACCCTGACAGTGGCGAGGTCATCCTAGTCTGGACTCAACCTGTCAAATTCAAATCACGATGCAATTAGGTCCGACAGGTTGCTCTAACTCACCTCTGCCCCTAAGTGTGTTGTGAGCGTTTAAATACATTTCACCAAAGCACCATTTGACTTACTTTTTGTAATACCAGTAATTTGTCTACACAAACGGGTGACTTAACTTTCAGAATTTAAGACACAAGATGTTGTTCTTGGTATCATAAAAAAAATAAGAAAAAGGACTAAATTGATGACTCAAATTAATAAAATGGCATTCAGCATAGGTAATGATGATATTGATTTATACCTTACGGCAATGAAGGCTAGTGAAATTTTGCAAGTTGCCACAGTTTCTCGAGTAGATGAGGATGCACAAAAGGGGTATCAGCGTCATTTGTCAGAACCACGAGCTAAGCTGATCGCGGAATATTTAGATTCAGGGAATCTAATCCCAGGGGCCGTAATTCTGAGTGCTCAAGAAAACTCAGTTATATCATTCAGTAATTCTGAATTATCGATGGAACTGATTCCTAACTCTTTATTCGTTATTGATGGTCAGCATCGATTATATGGCGCTCATTTGGCAGAGCAAGATATTGAACTACCCGTGTGTATTTTTAAAGGTTTAGAACACACTAACGAAGTTCAATACTTTATAGATATAAACTCTAACCAGAAAGGCGTGCCTAAAACACTTCGTCTTGAGTTGTTAAAGTTTTTGGCTGAAGAGGACTCGCTCGATGCTGTTAGAGCCCGATTATTCGATGAGCTTGGAAATGAGCCTGATTCTCCCCTTTACGGAAAACTCAGTGCAACCTCTAGTTCTAGAGGTAAAATCTCGCATGTTCCATTTCAAGCAGCCTTAGACCCTATATTGAAAGTTCATCCATTATCTAGCTTGGCTTACGATGATAAAAAACGTCTATTATCAAACTATACCTCCGCTGTACAAGGTGTTCTTGAAAGCACATTAGGGAGCAGCGAAAAGCTAACTACAGCAGCATATTTTGAAGCTGTATTTAGCATCTTTGGACAAGTTTGCGGCCTTTCAATGATGTATTCAAAAAGCTACTCTGCCTCCGCACTAAAGGAAGTCTTAGAAGGTTTAAAACCATTCAACTTTGCTATTCATACAGGCACAAACCGTGATGCTATCAAGAAAATGAGTGATGAAATGCAAGAGCTAATTGAAATTCATAGCCACAAACTTGGCTCGGTTCAAGATTTGTTTTAATCATGATCAGTTCTGAAATATCAAAGGAAGTATTAGGCAGGCTTACTTCACTGGGATTCCAAAGAAGTGATAAGCCATCAAGTTATTCGATGGCTAATAGCTTCAAAAAAGCCCTAGTTAGCTCTATTGTCGATATAGATGTTCAAGTGATCAACTCAAGCCGCCTTGAGGTTACCATGCCGAAGAGTGACTATCTAAATGCAATTCTAACGGACTTTCACTTTGGAAAAGTTCGTGTAGAAAACCAAATTAAACACTTAACTGAACAGGTTAATGGTGATCTACAAGCTGCATGGTGTGTTGTTACAACTTATTATGCTTGCTACTTCATGTGCAATGAGATTTCAAGGATTGCAGGAAAATTCATAACCAACCTGACAGAAGAAGATCAAACCCGATTATTAAGTGCAGCTCAAGCAGGTACATCATCGATGTTTAACATTGATGGCCCAAGTAGCTTTGCTGTAATGGCTTCTCAAGGTAATAATTTTAATGAAATTAAACTAGATATCATTAAAACGGGAGCTAGACCTCATCAAGTCGCTTGGACAAATGTAAGTAGCCTAATCAATCCTATAAAAGTATCGGATAAACACAATACAGCATGTCAACTGCTAAAGGATATTGTATCTTCATCTAATGACAGGTGGGCTTTACCTAGCGCAATTAGAAATGAGTGGAACTACAGTGCACCTAGTCTTTATGGAGATTCTGGTACTGATATTGGAAAGAATTTTTTATCCCTTATGAAGCAAGGGTCTTCAGTTAAGTGGGCTTCAAAAATAGGTATTCAACCCCATGAAAATAACCGTGTTGCTGCGTTAGCATATGTATATGATTGCTTAAGTGGTGCGTATCAGTTGATCGATGGGCGCTTAAACAGTTGAAGCAAACCAATATTGGCCATTGAGCGGTTCAGTAGTTTTGAATACCCTATCAGTGAGCACCATCATCAAAGCGAGTGAAATTTCCATACTTTATCTAATTCATGTTTTTCTAAATTAGCTAAAATGCAACTCAGAAATGTCCAGAAGTGAGTTGTGTGGTGTCGAGTGGAGATTGTACGATTAAGCCCCTAAGTAATTAGTCCGTCAGTCTCCCTCGGTAATCAAATTAGTACATCTTAGCGATCAAATTGGTAAAAAATTAGACATGTAGATGAATGCCCACCTTAAAAAATAGACAGCGGGTTGGGCAGGGGGATTTTTCTGGTGTTAGACGCCAGCAACCCATGCGGCAGAATGGTTGCTCACTTACTCGCCTATTTTTAGCGGGAATTCTTAGCCAACTGTACCCGCTTTATGCCGATTTTAGTAACCGGTTTATGGCGGTAGTCGCTCAAATTGTGCCTCAAATTGAGGTTTACAGTATTGACGAATGTTTTTGTAACCTGACAGGCATGGATACGTTGTATTCCTGGCATGAGCTTGGCCATAAATTAAAAGAGGATGTATTCCGGTGTGCTCACTTGCCTGTAGGAGTGGGGATTTCCAGTACCAAAACGCTAGCTAAACTCGCAAATCACGCCGCCAAAACATGGAAAAAAACAGGTGGAGTTGTCGATTTAAGTGCGCCCAGTCGTCAGAAAAAACTCATGGCACTCGTGCCAGTAGGGGATGTTTGGGGAATTGGCCGTAAACTGGCAAAACGCTTAAATCAAAGTGGGATAGAAACTGCCTTGGATTTAAGTCGGCTGCCAACGTCCCAGGCGCGTAGACTGTATTCCGTCGTTTTAGAGCGAACGGTACGAGAGTTGAACGGGGAGTCCTGTCTTCAGCTGGAAGAAATCGCACCCGCCAAGCAACAAATTATTTGCTCTCGTTCGTTTGGCCATAAAGTCATGGACTACGAGTTAGTTCGCCAATCAGTGTGCGCATTTGCCGAACGTGCAGCAGAAAAACTACGTGAAGAAAAACAGTATTGTCGGTTAGTCACATTGTGGGTACAGAGTAGCCACTTTTCCCATCATGACCCGTACTATTATCGACAAGAAACCCAAGCCTTGGTTTATCCTACCCAAGATACGCGCGAGATTATTCAGGCGGCTGTCGCTTTGTTTGACCGACTTTGGCTTCCGAATGTGAAATACAGTAAAAGTGGGATATTGCTCAGTGAGTTTACCCCTTCAGGGCAAGTGCAACTGAATTTGTTTGAAAGTGGCCATAGTTTTCGTAAAAGTGGTGAGTTAATGCGGACAATTGACCGGATTAATCGAGGAAAAGGCGCTATCTGGTTTGCAGGCCAGGGAATACAATCGCAATCCGCTTTATGGAAAATGAAGCAGCAATTTCTATCACCCCGCTGGACAACTCAATTGTCGGATATTCCCATCGTAAAATGCTAATCATCAAGTGATGCTTTTTTAAACAGCTCTGATATTCATTCATTAATCAAACCATTATCCTTGTTATTAACAGGGCTATTTCAAGTTATCCACTGATTTTGTGGATACGCCCATTTTGAGTTTTGGGGCAACGGCTTTATTTTGGCGTTGAGCCAGTATTAAGCCGAACGCCGGATTGACCCCATTTACACACAGTTGGCGCAGGTTCCCCGTACACTCTCGTTCTCGCGCCTGTTTGGGGCGCGCTCACTGGCTCGCCAAATGTGGAAAATGGGGACAACCGGCTTGAAAGGTCAACCGCTGCGCCTTTTACCGTTTTCAACGTGGCGCAAAGGGCAGGGGTGCAGCTCCCTGCGGGACCGCCCCTGGTTCACTGCTTAGCTGCGCTAAGCGTTAATGGCGACTTGCCGTTCGCTTCTCTCGCTGCAAGTCGGGTGCTGCCATTTTCATCACCTGTGTGATTAATCTTTCATCGAGCCCCTCCGCTTGGCCTAAAACATAGCCTCATCTCGTCATACAGCAAGCGTAAAGTGCACTCCACCAAAATTCTTGTCGCTGCGCTTTCCAACAATTTTGTCTCCGCCCTTGCTTCCTTCCTCGTCTCGGCTATGTACGGCCTTTGCAGCGGAGGAACTCGACGAAAGAAATCATTAATACAAAGGAGGATTAAAAAATGTCATCACATCAAAACCTTGCAGCTCCAGAATCTAACGAAAGAAGGGTTAAAACCCCACTGACGCATGAGCAGAAAGCGGATTTATTGCATTACATTGCGCCATTAACACGGTTATTGGAGTTATTCGAGGGGGGTATTTCACCGGAGTTATACGACGAAGAAATCACGCTGCACAGTGATGCGTTCGATTCCAACAGTATTTTTATGAAAGACGGCTATCCGATTGGCTTTAGTGACAATTTAAACAACATGTTCTATCTGCGTCCTGAACTGATTCAGGCTTCTTAGGTACTAAGGGAGTTCATGAGCCTCCCTTAGCAAAGACACATTAAAAACAATAGAGGTATCAATTATGTCTACATTAGAAACTATCATTAACCCGAAACAACGTAAAGCGAAAAAAGGCACAAAATCCGCACAAGCCGACGCAATTTATCAGGCGTTGGACAGCATGGAAGCGCATGTATTGCCGTTATCGGTATTGGTACAGAGTGAACTCAATGTCCGTAAACGCCCAGTCGATGAAAAAGCCTTGTCAGAACTGGCAGACAGTATTCAAGCGGTCGGGGTGTTACAAAACTTGGTGGTTTACCCGATGGACAATGACGTCTACGGGGTTGCAGCGGGTCAACGTCGTTTACTGGCGTTACAACAATTGGTGACAAAAGGGCATTTAGCGTCGAGTTTCCCTGTGCCTGTCAAAGTGGTTTCAGAGTCCGATGCGCTGATTATTTCCCTGACGGAGAACAGCCAACGTGAAGCCATGCATCCAGCCGACCAACTTCATGCGTTTATCGAGCTACAAAAAACAGGAAAAAATGCGTCTGAAATCGGTGACTTATTAGGGTTTAGCACTCACCACGTGAAAAAATGTCTGCGTTTAGCAAACATGGCGCCCGAGCTATTAGCCGAATTGGATGCGGACAATATCACCCTAGACCAGCTGCAAGCGTTAGCCGGAACCCCTGACCATGACCGCCAAGTCATGGTGTGGAACAATGCAATAGGTTGGAAAAAAGAGCCACGTTACTTACGAGAAGCGGTCGAAGAAACCAAAACCCCTGTCGAAAATAATCGATTGGTGAAGTTTGTTGGGTTGGATGCCTACGAGCAAGCAGGGGGAACCCTTGAAATTGACCTCTTTACCGAAGCCGGATTTATTGAAAATGCCCCATTATTAGAAAAATTAGCACTCGATAAACTCACTGTCTGTGCGGAACTGTTAGCGGATATTGAGGGTTGGCAGTTCGGTATTGCACGTTTAGAGCGTCCGAGTTTTTACGGTAATGACGGGGAAACCTTGTCTATTAGTCATGCACCCGAGGCGGTCATTTCCCCTGAATTTGCGGATTTACTGGCTGAATTGCGTGCTCGTGAAACAGATTTACGTCAGCAATCATGGGAAACGAATGATGAAAATGAACAAGCTGACCTTTGCCAAGCCGTGGCAGACTGCGAAAAGCAAATCGAAGACATTAAAGATCGTACCAAAAATCAGGCGTGGACAGCCGATGGAAAAGCAACAAAAGGCGTAGTGGTCTACCTTGACCGTGATGGAGAACCCTGTGTCATCCGTGGCGTCATTGACTTAGCACAGCAAGAGTCACAGTGCAGTGAAGTGGAAAGCGAAACTGAAAGTGTGAGTGAGCAATCAACGACTCTAGTTGAGACGGTTTCTACCTACAGCGCAGCGTTGTGCAAAAGTTTGTCCTCAGAGCGCACCTTAGCGGTTCAAGCGGCATTAACACAGCACCCGAACGTGGCACTGGCGATTTTGGTTCATGATGCGTGCATTCAGGTGTTTGGTTCAGGGTATGCCAAAACCGCGTTTAACATTAAGTTTTCATGTACTCAGGAGGAGTTACTCAAAAATGCCCCGACCGCCCAAGACAGCGAAGCATTGCAATTAATCAATACGCAATTTGAGTCATGGTCAGCCCGTTTCCCCGAAGGGTGGCAATCCGATTTTTCATGGTTGTTGTCATGGGAGCAAGCGGATTTAGTCGCATTACTGGCATTTTGTTCCGCGCAAACCCTAAGTGAAGTGAACCATCATGCTCCGCACGATAACACGTTAGCTAAAGCCTTGCGTCCAATTGAACAGGTGATTGCTTTTGATTTTCGCCAGTGGTGGCAGCCAACCAAAGCCAACTTCTTTGGGCGTATAAGTAAAGACCAAATCAGCGATTGTTTAGCCGAGGCTGGCGCATCAGATAAAGCCCTTGAAGCCGTCAAAATGAAAAAAGGGGATGCCGCTGAGTTAGCTGAAAATACCCTTAAAGAGTCGCATTGGTTGCCGAGCTGTTTTCTCGATGCAAACGCTGACTCTCACCACACCGATAACGCGCAATAATCAACATGGAGACACTGCCCGAAAGGGCAGTGTGAATAATCATGACAACTATTCCAAACCATTTAGCCCTTGTGCCTTTTAATGACCGTCAATATGCCGCTGCAAAAGCCATCCTTTTTGTCGAAGATAAAATGCAAAAAGGGCAATACCAAAAACGATTTCCCTATGCGAGCGCGTTAATTCGCATTTTTACGGGGAATAAAGGGTCAATAACCGCAAAAGATTTGCACTATACATTGGTGTTATCTTTCGATGATAAACGTGAAATGCCGTCAAAAAATCGCTATCTTGCCGCCCTTGATACGTTTATTCAGTCTCGTGGTTATATTTGTCCGTTGCCGTTATGTGATCATCATGTGCGAGATTTTTTTCCTGAGCTGGATTACCGCGACCGTGAACGGCAGGGGCGTAAAATTCAGTCTCAAGTCCAAGTTGTGAGCCGTGCCCGACAAAAAGCCCAAATAAAAGCGCAGCAACAGTATCAAAATCGATTAGCTCAAGCTGAAATTGAGTTAGCCTTTATTACCCCCAGTGAGTTTAAATCGTGGTACAACCGGTTTAATCATGATGGGATTGAAGAGTATGATTTGATTGAATTGCTTGTAAACTGGACGACGCGATTTAACAATTTAAACTTGCGAAAATACCTTGATTTTGCCCCGTTGTGGTCGGCGCTCTTGGATTTCAATGACGATATCGATACCCGATCATACGGTGAGCAATTACTGGATAATTATGCCATTCCCAATAAATTAATCGGTTAAAAGGGTGTTGACGATGAATGAATGGAATGTGGTTTTACTCGAAACTGAAGACAGTTTGGTGCTAATGATGCGCGGTGAGCACACAAAAGAAACGGTCGTTAATTCAGCAATTGCCGCGAATGAAATTTCACAGAGTGACCGCGAAACGTGGTTAGCCTGTGAAGATATCAACGTGGGCTATTACAAGGCGGTGCCTAGAGAAGGGTATGCCACCTATTATTATCCTGTCAGTCAGGACGTTAAAGGGGCGTTTTTAGCAACCAGTCTTGTGCTATTTTAAGGTTGAGAGCCAATTAGTGAGTTGATGATGCAATTAAAAAGCAAACAAACACAATGTGTTCATTGTTATTACAATGGCACCTTTTTATCTGCTGCATAATACTTCGGGTCAGGTGGGTGTTAATGATGCCTTTAATGGCGAGATGACGGATAACAGTACACAGTTGGATGGTATGCGATTAACCTCCCTGAAAACTGTCTATTGTGGGGAGTGTCATCGACCTTTATGAACCGTTGAAGAACGAAAGCAATAAAGGGCTGTTCGGGTAAACCCGAACAGCCCTTTATCTCTCAAAAAACGAGGATAACCCGCTAGTCTTTGCGTTTGAGATCCGTGGGGTTTGTTAAAAAAAATGAGATTTTACTGAGGTTGCGATTGCGTATCGTTATTTTTATTTGTAAAAACAATGAGATGAAGATTTTTGACAAAAATTTAAATCAAAATTCATTTATCAAAAAAATACAATAACCCCTTATGGGTTCCTACGGCAGCTCGACTTCTTCGAGCTGTCGCCTACACTTCAACGCCATTCGTAAAACGAATGGGTTTCCGCAGAGCCGCAAGCGTCTCTGTCCTTCGGATAGCAAGCGAAACCTAACTGCACGGCATTTCGTGCTTCGCACGGCCGTTAAAGACGCCACGCGTTGCGTGTCGGCCGATTGCCTCCTCACCCGACGGTTATTTTCTTACTATCAGCCCATTCGCTAGGGCTATTGATTACGCCCTTAAGCTCAAGAACTTGCAAGGGTTCGCTTCGCCGCGTTGCGCCCCTGCAAAACCTTTCCCTTGAGGGCTTCATCGCCCTTGCCGCGACTGAACTGACAGTAAGATGAATTAACACTTTCAAAGAGAACTACGAGGCCATCGGTAAACGTCAACACCGCCACGCCAAAACCTCCAGAAAGATGAGTTAAAAGCCAAAAACAAGGAGTATCAACATGAATTATCAAATTTTTATTGCGGAAACCCATAAGAAAAATGTGACAGGGCAAACGGATGACGTTTATCACTTCAATTCCATTGCTGAATTCTTCACTTTTCTGAAAAAAACGAAATTCGCGGAAAAAATGAACATGAATTACCAATATGCCTTAACCGATGGAACAAAAAACACCGATTTAACTTACCGCGAAATTGAAAGCGCCAACCACCTTAAACCGTTTAAAAAACAGGTTCGCCAATACCGTTAAAGCGACCTATTGAATAGCGCGAAATCGTAACGCGCTATTCAATATCGAGCCAGTTCGATATTGAACCAACCACTAAATCATAAAAGGAGAAACAGTATGTATCACGCATTAGAGCAGTACGAAACAGACAGTTACCAAGAAACCCAAAGCGCGGAAATGATGTATTGGATAGGACGTGAACAAGCGGCTAAAACTGCCCCGACAGAAATCACCTTAATGCAATTTATGGATGCATTATCCGTTATGCCCCCGTTGGATTGGCAAGGCAATAACAATACTGAGTCCTTTAAATTGCAAGAGATGTTTTTGGGGAACGTGACTGACATTTTTGTCAAAGTGGACGGGCGCTATTTCACGTTTAGGGATGTATCAACGTTATCTCACGCGCAAATTATTTCGCGTGTGCGTTGTGCTGGATTACTAGCGCAACAATGAAAAAAGCAGGCTTGCGCCTGCTTAATCCGTGCCTTGAGCGACTTTAGCGTAGGAACTCAAGGTATTCACCCAATCAAAGGAGTAAATCCGATGAATACAAATATCATGGCATACGCTGCCAACCCTGTAAAGCCCCAAATGCCCGTTGCGTCAAAACGTCGGGTCATGCGTCACGATATCGCGATTAGTGATATTGAGCCTACCTATCGGGCAATGGCGCGACATATCGACAAACAGCTTAAACGCAAACAGCCCGTTCGCATCCCTGCAATGAATAACCATTGTTTGGGGCAACTCTTGCGCTGTTTGGAACTGCGTAAATCGTGGATTTAAGTTAACTCACTGCCCCTTTTCAGGGGCAGTTTTGGAGCGTCGATATGTCACAATTGAGTTTTTTTGATGTAGATTTAAGCCAACCTGTAAAAACCCCCAGTCCTATCATTTCAGGCTCACCCAATAAGATAGACACAAAGACAGACAAAACAGTCGAAAAAGCAACCCTAACAACTAGCACCAAGTCAAAGCGAGATTTTCACACCGAGTTTATTCAATTGTTTAATCAAACGGCACGTTATCACAGTCGCTTAGACGTGTTTCGGGATTTTATTCATGTTGCCGCGATTTCATTAGAAAACAGCGTGAAACAGTGTCCTGAGTTGGAGCAAACTTACTTTAACGTGATTGCGCGTTATGAAAGAGCCGATTTAGATGTGTTCGCCAAATTAATGGCAATTTGTGTTAATGCCTTAGACCAGCAAGCCACCGATTTTTTAGGGGCGGTGTTTATGTCCCTTGAGTTAGGCGAAGGGGCATGGGGGCAATTTTTTACCCCATTTCATATCAGCCAGCTAATGGCAAATCTTATCATCGGTGATTGCAGCACTATAATTGAAAAAAATGGCTATATCAGCGTGTCCGAGCCAACGTGCGGGGCGGGCGGAATGGTGATTGCCTGTGCCAATTCTGTGTTACAACAAGGTTACAACCCACAAATGCAAATGATCGCAGTGTGTACCGATATTGATGAGGTTGCCGCCCGAATGTGCTACGTCCAATTGGCATTATTGGGAATCCCTGCCATTGTGAATATTGGTAACAGTTTAACGCTGGACGTTCGTCAAACGCTATATACCCCGATGTTAATGTTAAATTCATTTCGCTTTAAATCCTTTTTAACAGCCTAATTCACGTTATTTCAAGGGGATTTATTCCCCTTTTTTGCGCATCGGCTTAATCCTGGCATCGAGCCAGGCTCAATCCGACAACGTCAACCCCTGCGCCTTTTTACGCTGACGCGTGGCGCAAAGGACAGGGATGCAAGCTCCCTGCGGGAGCTGCCCCTGATAAACCGCTTAACGTTGTTAAGCTCAAAGGACGCCTTGCGGTTCGATTCTCTCGCCGCAAGTCGGGTTGTGTCATTTTCAGCTACTGTGTTGTTAATCTTTCGCCAAGCCCCTCCGCTCGGGCTTAAACATAGACTCAACTCGTCATCCAGCAAGCGTAAAGTGCACTCCAGCAAAATTCTTGTCGCTGCGCTTTCCAACAATTTTGCTTCCGCCCTTGCTTCCTTCCTCGTTTCGACTATGTACGGCCTTTGCAGCGAAGGAACTCAACGAAAGAAATCATTAACCCAAAGGAGACACTAAAATGACTCAACAACAAAACCTTGCAGCTCAAGAATCTAACGAAAGAAATGGAAAAGACCAAATCGTTATCACGACAATTGAGGTGAAGAATGCTCAAGCTCGTTTAAAATTTTTACCTTCAAAATTAGGGCGGTACTGTATTGCCTTTGAAAATGCAATCTATAACTGGATGACTCGGAACGCCGTAGCCTATAACGGCGGTTATTGGGATTTTTATACGTTGTCGAATGGCGGTTTTTATCTGCAACCGACAAAAGGCTATATGCTCACTTCACCGAATGGATTTATGGACGATGTAAGTGCTCAAGAAGCAGGAATTATTGTCACTTTAATGATGTTAAGTCATTTTTCATTTGTGACCTATGAAAAAGAGCATCACGAAGATTGTGAGCGTATTTCTGCTTATTTTCATCAATTACGGGATTTTATTTTCACATTATCCCCTGAATCACAAACCAAAATATTAAACGCCATTGATTAAGTCTATCACGCGCAAGTCTTAGGCTTGCGCTTAATTGAACACCATCAATCAATAAATCAGAAAAAGGTAAATGAATATGGAACAGCAAACATTATTATCGGTTGGTCAAGTGGTTTACACTAATTTATATAATCTCGGCAAGGGGGTTATTGTTAATATTCATGGCGAGCAAAAACCACAAAGTATAAAGAATATGTATAATGTTATGGTCACAGGGGGCAATGCGGAATTTGATATCGTATTCTTTAATGGGAATAAATCAAATCGTTTACCGGAAAGTATTTTCCACGGCGTACAATGGAAAATTGAAAATGAAACGGTTGAACAAGAAACCATTAAATCATTAATTGAAAAAGCTGAGGCACATGAACAAGCAGAAAAAGCCGAAGAAGAACGAAAGATAAATGAATTTAAACAAGGTGTCGAATTCCAAAAAAACAACACAGAATATTCACACTTAACACAGATAACCTCTAATTCAGATAAGAAAGTCAAAATAGTCGGTAAAAATATCCGTGCTGAGTTAAAAAAACATTTTCCAAAAACAAAATTTTCAGTACGTAAACAGTATTACAGTTCTTATCATGTAAATTGGACAGATGGTCCGACAGTGGAGGAAGTCGAATCTATAATCAATAAATATGAAACATCGCGTTTTGATAGTTATACCGATTATCATTATAGTGAAACATCACCTTTTAACGTAGTTTATGGTGGTGCTGATTATGTTTTTACACATCGGGATTACAGTGATGAAATAATCGCATTGGCTATCAAATCATTGATTGATAAATATGGCGAGTCTTATGAGTTTGATACCGCGCTAATGACGGTTGAAAATTATCATCAAGGAATATTATACAAAATAGGACGAGAACAAATTATTGGGAATGATGGGATAGGTGGAGAAATTGGTCGAGTATTAAGAAAAAACAGTTATTAAAGAAAGCGCGCCTAAAGGCGCGTTTCTCGTTTTAATACTAAACCACATGCATTACTTAATATTAAACGTGATTATAGCGTTAAAAATAGAAAGTAAAAGGAGTAAGTTTAGTTATTTTTTTTAATGTTAAGATAAATGTGATAGACCTCAAGCGCATATTGATTTCTTTTTTGTTCTTGAGCCTCGGATTTTTTTAACCCTGCATTATAAGCCCCCACACCTTTCCAAATATCCCCTTGTATGCGAATAAATTTCGCGAGATAAAATGCACCCGTATAAATATTCATGCATGGGTCTTGCCTTAAATGATTTTCTGTAATGCCATACTGGGCTAATTCATTAAAATTTTGTGAATGAATTTGCATTAATCCAATCGCGTATCGTGTCGATGATGCTTGATTAATTGCATTCGGTTGGAATGAACTTTCACGAAAGGCAACCGCGCGTAATAAATCAGGGTCAATTTGATAATCTTTTCCTGCTTTATCATAGCAATCAAACGAAAATGAAAAAGGTGAGAAAATTAACGCAATGAGAATACAGATCATTCGCATATAAACCCCATAAAATAATAAATACGCTTAACTCAGAATCGCCCATTTTAATTAAAAAATAAAGCACCATTTAAATGCAAGCCAAAAGAAAGGAGGAGCAATAAATACGCTCCTCTGAAAGAAAGACATCACACCCCACGCAAAATTTCATTTTGCAAGAATTTATCATTAAATCAGGGTGTTAATTAAAAATAAAGCGGTGAAAATTTTAAAAATCTTAGTGTTAAGCCCATTACTAGCCCACCAATAGCGTCTATATGTGGGCTAAATAGATGCACTCTGTGTGTATTGCTAATAATATCAAATATATACAATTTTTCACTAAAATTAGTGGGCTAATGGTGGTCTATTGTAATATACTGTTTATATGTCATTTATTTTTCATGATTGTATTTGGTGGGCTATTTGTGGGCTGTGTGTTAATTGACCGTAGCCCACAAATAGAGGCTAGTAAAAACTAAGGAAATAAAAGAATGCCACGTCAACATATATATATGAAGCAAAAAACGTTAGATGGAATTCGTAATATTGTGGATAAACGAAAAAACGATGGTGCTGATGCAAACATTTCCAGTGTTGGCTCTGAATTACTGGATATTGGATTGCGCGTTGTTGAGAACTTAGAAAAAGACAAAGAAGGGGATGATGGTTTATCTTTAGAGGAGCGTTATAAAAAACAATTATTGGAAGAGGTGACTAAATCACGTCAATGTATTCAAATTTTATTCAAAATGATGTTTGATTTAGAAGAAATAAAAAATGATAATCGATATAACTATCGAGAATATATTGAAGATTTTAAAAACAGAACTCAATCAATATTAGATGAGTATTTTCCTGATAGCAATTAAAAAATGGTAATGTAAGAGCGAATATAAGGATAACTTAAAATAGCTTATTTACATTACGTGAATCTAATCAAATAGCGAGTAAAATAGGATATATTTTTATTAAAATAAAAATATATTAATTGATTTAATTATTACTAACATGGTATATTTAGAATAAATAGAATCACCCAATAATCGAGTTACAGCTCGATTATTGGGCTAATCAAATAACCCCACAGTTAAGGACGGTTAAATGACTACCTTCAATAATATTGATCCGCAATGTGGATCTCAAGTGATTTTTGATATCATTTATCAATTTAATGATAAACGTCTCTTTTATATCCGTAATAGCCAACATGATATCACTCATGTCAGTGATGATTTCTGTCAGATGGTTAATATTCCATCAAAATCACCTCTTCTTTTGAAAAACTTTCCCAAATTAAAAAAATTAGAGGCTTTGGAGAAACAAGTGATCACTAACAAAAACAGCAAATCACTTTTTTTCGCCTATAAGCTTAAATCTGAATTTTATTATCTTTTTTATGTTCATATTAAATGTATATCATTTAATGATAAAAACTACACAATAACAACTTTCAGCAAGTTTAGTGATTTCTTTAGCCATGAAACTATTTTTAACACAATTAATATTGCTGATGGTTTTTTTGTTGATGATGGTTTCCCAATTGACAATTATAATAATATTAATCCTGTTTCTTTAACTGTGAATAATGAAACAAAGAAAGAAGAGAGAATATCTTGGCATATTATTTGGCTTTTTTTAACAGGAAAGTCTATTAGATGGATTGCCGAGTTTAGCCATTTAAATAAAAAACAAGTTGAAAACTCATTAAATAAATATTACACCAATTCAGGAGTTTTAAATCAAAAAAATTTGCGAGCAATAGCCAGGAAATATGGATGGTGTAATTATATTGATAAAAATACGGTAGAACTTATTAATTTTCGCTTAAGTGAAGATGGAAAGATTTTAATATAGAAAAAGTTAGATTTAAATATTTTATTTTTAATTATTTATGGTTTTATATGCTTTTTAGGGGTGTTTTTGTGAATATCATCACAATCACCCCCCTTTATTTGGGACAGCTGTCCCAAGACATTGATTTTTATTTGTGTAATATAAATTCAGTCCAAAGGGATGGGTAAGGATATGAATGCAAACAAACATAAAAAGATTAGTGTTGATATTAGTTTAGTAACAGAAGAATGGTTAGTTAAAGCAATTGAATTATCTGGAAGAACTAAAAAAGAAGAAATTAGGATACGTCTTGCTCATAGCTTAAAAAACATTGAAAAAATAGATGATAATTATTGGGAAATAATCTCAGCCTAATTTTTTTTGATTATATAAACTGTTAAATAAAAAGACAGCGGGAAGACTTTGCCATTAAAAATGGATTTGTCGGGCTGGGGCGGTAGCGCATTTAAATTAAATGAATTTTTATCTCGCTTTATTTCTTTGAGATTAACGAAGGAATAAAGCGAGCTAAAAGCTCAGAAGTTATTCGAAACTCTTTAGGAGTTTATTTTGAAAATACTGAAATATCTATTAACAAGGAAAACGTATGAGTCAAATTGCTATTGAATCACCGGTAACAAAAAGAAAAGGTATTTTTGCACGAGCTTGGAATTCACTGAATTCTAAAGTCGCTAAATCGCTGTATAAATATGTTGCTTCACCATTACTCTTATGGATGGCCGCACGTGGCTTCGCACAAGCCGCCGATTTAGCGGCCGCAGGGGCAGAGGATGCAGGCGATACCTTCGGTGAAGGGTCATCGGTGATGTACTACATCATGATCGGTGAAGCGGTGTTGGTATTCTTAGCCTTTATGCGAGCACAAAACCCCGCGTTACTCCTGCTCATTCCTGTTTTCATTGTGGGAACTAAAATCGTCTTTGGTTTAATCGAAGCACCATCAACAGGCGGTTAATGGATTAGGAGTTGGATGATGGAAAACGAACGTGCCCAGCGATTCATTTTCCCTCAGACGTTAACCGAGCAAGGCGGTATTCTTCCATTACCCAATGATGAAACCGCCGTTCTACTAGGCCCCATGTTATGGGGCTTTTATGACGGACATTACATGACTGGCCTTGTGGTTGGTACGTTGCTCTGGTATGCCCTGAGGTACTTCAAAAAAGGGCGGGGAAGTCAGTGGTTACTCAATGCCTGTTATTGGTACTTACCCGCTTACTGCTTTAAAAGCATTTATAAATCTCTCCCTGACTCTGCGTTCAGACTTTATTTAAAATAGGAAGGAGGCTGCCATGAAACTGAGCGCAGCTAAATCCGCCACGAAATACACCTCGTTATTGTTTATTACACTGACCTTTATGTTAGGCCTCAGTTTGACAGGTAATATTTTCGCGTGGCTGAGATTAGATGATTTACTCAATAGTCGACAAGAAACGTATATCCCGATGTTTTTTGATACCCCATTTACCTTAACGCGCTCGCATGCGGATGCGAACTACCTTGAATCCGTCGCACAGTCGTTACTTTTTTTACGCTATAACGTCAGTCCGGAATCAGTGAAAGCAAACCATCAATCGTTATTACGGTATGTAGCCAAAGAGGCGCGACCTGAAATGCAAGATGTGTTGGCGGTCGAAGCCAAAGAAATCATCAATAACAACGTCACCTCGGCATTTTACATGACCAAAATGGAAGTCTATCCCGCTGACGGCATTATTGATATTCAAGGTGAGCTAAAAACGTGGATAGGTAAGCGCGAATCGTTACCTGAACATAAAAAATTACGGTTGCATATCAAGTATGTCAATGGAATTAGTGAAGTGATCAGCTTTGAGGACATTATTGATGAAGAAAAAAAGTAATCCGATAAAGCTTCTCTGTTTAGCGTTAGCATTTTGTGGTTTTGTCTCGACAGTGCGTGCCGAACCAACAGCGCAGTTGCCAACCCAAATTCCGGTGTCTCCGGATTCACAAGTGAAGGTGGCTTTTAGCAACAGTGAACCGAATATGTTGGTTGTGCCAGGTGACAGAATTGTGGCCATCGACAGTGCTCAAGGCATGTTTATCAATGGCAATCAAAAAGGGGCAACAGGTGTTGCGAATGGGGGCGTGGTATTAATGACCGCGCAAACTAAGCCCTTTACGTTTTACGTCAGAACGGCAGGGGGCTTAACGGTGTCGGTTGTGGCTGTTCCGCAAAAGCGTGATGGTCGCGTGTTGCAGTTTATCTCCAATCAACCGGCACAAAGTGCCGTCGCTAAACGTTGGGAGAGGGCTTTACCGTATCCACGTGTCTTGGTTGAAATTCACAAAGCGTTACTGAACCAACAAACGCCGAATGGGTTTATTCCTGCGCCTGTGACGGCTTTACCGTCATTCGCATTACCGTCAGCCTATCGGGTGACAGCAAACAAAATGTGGAATGGGGGAGAGCTACGGGTATACCAACTGGATGTGATGAACACCAGCGCCGTCTCACAACCGCTAAGTGAGCGGTTGTTCAATCAGCACAATGTCCGCTCTGTGGTTATCTATCCCTATAGCGATACTGTGTTGGCGGGTGCCACAGCAACGGTCTGGTTAACCGTTAGTAATGAGGTTGAAAATGGCAAATATTAATGTTCGTGCAAAGCGAAAACAAACGGCTCTGTTTGTGTTATTGGCCTTGGGATTAACGGGGATTGGTGGCGCAGCTTGGTACATGAGCTTACCTTCGAAGCCAAAAGCGGCCGCAAAACAATCGCGGCCTGCCCCCAATATGACAGGCGTCGTGACATCATCCTTTGATAAGAATGTGGGAAAATCGGCGATGGCCGATTTGCAATCCACGGCCTCTCAAATGGATAAGCAAATGAAGCAAGTGAACGCCCGTATTGCGAAACTGGAACAAGAAAACCGTGCGTATCGCGATAAAATTACTGAGCAGGATAAAGAATTAACTGCCTTAGGTGAAGAACTCACGAAAATGGGAAACGATTTCATACACGGTAATAGCAATAACGGTTTGCCACAACCGCAGCAACTGCCCGTAGGAACACTACCCACACCGAATGCACAAGCCAGTCAGCCAATCATTCCGCCGCCAACGGCATTTTATCAAGGGGGGCAATATCCAGTCGGGCAACCACAAATTAATGTGAATCCCGTACTAAAACAAGGTTTATCCTCGATGACGATTGAGTATGAGGATGAGCAGGAAAACACCGATTTACCGGATTTGCCCTACATCCCATCAGGCAGTTTTGCCAAAGCGATGGTGATTGAAGGGGCTGATGCGAATGCGTCTGTGACGGGAAACAGTAATCCCTCTCCAATGCAATTTCGGTTAACGGGTAAACTGATTATGCCGAATAACGAAGAGTATGATTTAAGTGGTTGTGCCGTTACCGCTGGGGTGTATGGCGATATTTCCAGTGAACGCGGATTGGTGCGTACCGACCGACTGTCTTGCAAACTGTTTGGTCATACCATCGATATGCCCTTTAAAGGCCACGTCTCTTTTATGGGGAAAAATGGGATTAAAGGCGAGCCGGTCATCCGAAATGGTGAGTTAGTCGGCTACGCCTTTGGCGGTGGCTTTCTTGAAGCGGTCGGTTCCGGTTTTTCAAAAGTGGGTGATAAAACGGTGGGTATTGGTGCCAGTAGCACAACCACGATGGCCGATGTGGCACGCGGTGGTGTCGGTGGCGGTGTACAGCAATCCGGAAAAATGTTGTCGGAATATTTCATTAAACGTGCTGAGCAATACCATCCGGTTATTCCCATCGGGGCAGGCATTGAAATTACGGTGGTGTTCCAGGAAGGTTTTCAGTTGAAGTTTATTGAACAAATGAAGAAAGCCAAATCGCAAAAACAAGCGGGGAACTCGCTGGAAAACTCCATTAATCAAGGTATCACCGTTTCAAAACAAGCATTAGAGCGGATTTCTTTAGGGGATGCCGTCCCCGCTGAGACTATCCCACAGTAACCGAAGTCCTTTCAGTATTTATTCTTAATTTTCATTGTCATCATTCAGGTACAGCCCAATGCAAAACCGAATTCGTCAGCTAAAAAAGCGGATGCGTTTGAGTTCGTTACTTATGACGCTCATTACGATTTCTCCGGCCGCGTTATTTGTTTCCCATCATGTGAGTTGGGACTCGGTCATCTTTTTAGCGATTTACAGCGGGTTAAGTGTTTGGGTTGTACAAATCCTGAGTGCTGACCATCAACTAAAGTGAGTCATCATGGAAAAGTGGTATTTATTATATTGTAAACGTGACCAGGTTTTACGCGCGATTGAGCACCTTGAGCGTCAAGGGGTGACTGTACATAACCCAACCTACAAAACTGAGAAAATGGTGAGGAATCGCCGTAAGAAAGTGATGGAGCCGTTATTTCCCAATTATTTATTTGTGAAGTTTGATTATGAAGTCATTCACTTTTCGACGATTGGCTCGACACGTGGCGTGAACTACTTTGTCCGCTTTGGTCAGAACCCCGTGGTTGTACCTAATGAAGTGATTGCGACACTGGTTGTACCTGATTTCGTGAAAGAGATGAGTGATAACTTACCGCAAAAAGGGGATGAAGTCGTCATTACGGACGGTATTTTTGTGGGTATTCAAGCGATTTATAACGAACCCGATGGGGAAGCACGTTCGGTATTACTTCTTAAAATCCTCAACAAAGAAGTTCCCAAAGTCGTCGATAACCGCAGCTTTGAAACCATTAAATAACAGGCTAAGGGGGCAGGTAGTAATGGAATCAATGACTTTTCCGATACTTGTGATTGCCATTATATTCTTAGGGTTAGCACTAAATGGGGCTATCCGTGCAGGTGAAGCTAAATTTGGAATACCCCTAAAATCAGTGTAATACCCGAACAATGCGAAGAGAAGGATTAAATTCATTTCAGCCATCGGGTTCGTTTTCTCAAATTATCAACAGGATTAATAATGGATATACAGTTTAAAGATTTTACGATAGATGGGGTTATTATTTCTAATTTAAAAAGTGTTAGGCGTGACCGACGGCTAATGAATGATGAAATGAACCAATGGCTAAATGAAAATAATATAACCGATATCATTAATATCGAATCCTTGGAATATGAGGTCCCTCCAACTATTGGAAGCCTTGGTGGTGTTAAATTTCACGGGTTTAGGCTTTGGTATAAAATCATCAAGTAACGTCTTTCGTTTAAATTCAAATTCCTAGAAACTCACTTGTCTCAAAAAGTACATGATTATCCGTTAATTAACCGTATTTAATTAAATGGTTATGAATAAAAATATTTTTATTCGTCACTGAATAAGCGGCGACACAAATTCATCGTTATTTCTCCACAAAACACTTCTTTTTGTCATTCATTTATAAGGTTCATTTTATGAAAAAATTCCTAATTCTAGGCGCATTAACCTTGCTCGCCGGTTGTACAGCGGGCATGAAAGATTCCTTTGATTGTAATGCCACCGCGCAAGATAGCTGCATGACGATGGAAGAAGCCAATCAAAAGGCAGCACAGCAAAATTTCACGTGGAACCATCCTGCTAATGGGGAGGGCATATCCCAAAAGCGAGTCGAACTGCCGCGGTTAGCACCGTTGGCAACCCCGACTGTGCCAGTTGTGACAACCGCGTCTCCAGCTCAGTCTGTTCGTACTGTGGTGCAGGATAATCGCGCTTCTTCACAAAATGTGGGGGCATTAGGTGCATTCAAGCCTTCATCCGCATCCGTTAAAAAATCCGTGCCATCCAATACACTACCCCCCATTCAACACACGGCACAAGCCTGGGCGAGTTGGAGTGATATTGGTATGGCACCGCCTCAACGATTACCGACCACGACGGCTCGCTTATGGATAGCCCCGTGGATAGATGAACAAGATAACCTGTATCAGCCTGCGGTTGTCTCTTTTGTGGTGAAAGATGGTCAGTGGAGAGTCCAGTAAGATGAACGAAAAACCATCCTTAATCGATAAGCTACTTGCCCCGTTTCTCCCTAAGTCAAAAGACATTGTGTTTGATGACGAGCCCGAACCGGTATCATTGCAAGAAGCGTTATTCAAAAATTTATTTACCGCATGGCGAGAGCCGGATGGAAATAAACGGGCGGCAGAGGCATTGGAGAATATGGATTACCCCTCCTTTTGCAGCCTTTTACCGTATCGCAACTACGATGCCAAATCCGGTCTGTTTATCAATAAAACCACCATTGGTTTTGCGTTAGAGTGCACACCCTTAGTGGGGGCCAATGACAAAATTGTCGATGCACTGGATTATTTTTTGCGTAATAAGCTCCCACGCAAAATCCCCTTAACCTTTATGTTATTGGGCAGTAAGTGCATCAGTGAACAGCTAGGCTATGGTCTGAAAGACTTTGGGTGGCAAGGTGAAGAAGCGGAGAAGTTTAACCATATCACGCGTGCGTTTTACGAGCGCGGTGCCTTGGTGGGGTTAGATAACAAGCTCAATCTGCCGTTATCACTACGCAATTACCGTTTGTTTGTGTGTTATGCCGAAGAGCATAAAAAAGCCGATGCCCTGACGTTACAAAAAGTAAATCAAACCCTCAGTATCGTCATGGAGTCCTTGGCTGGCGCATCCCTGCACTGTGAGCAAATGAACGATAAAGGGTTACTGCAACTGGTACGTGAAATCAGCAACTTTCGGCATGACCAGATTTCATTGCCAAGTAGCAAAGTTGATCCGTATGAATCGCTCAACGACCAATGTGCTGACCGTTCGTTAACGCTAGAAATCCGCCCCGACGCCATTCATCAGTCGTTATCGATGGAAAAAGGTCAAAAAAGCCAAACCCGTATCATGAATTATATGTTGGAGAAAAACCCGACACAGTTTGCCTTGTGGCAAACGGGCGATAACTTGAGTAATTTGCTTGATCCTGCGTCCAGTGTGTCCTGCCCGTTCGCCATTACCATGACCGTGTATGTTGAAGATTTGGTGAAAACCCAAAATGAGGCCAAGCGAAAATTTATTACCAATAACAGTCGGGCTAACTCCAAGTACATCAATTGGGTGCCTGGGGTTAAGCGTAAAGCCGATGAGTGGAAGGGGCTACAGAGTGGGCTGGATACCAATCAAATTGCCCTCGCACGTTTCAGTTACGGTATCACTTTATTTTGCGAAGACGATGATGATAAAGCGTTAAAAGCAGAAATGGCGTTGATGAATACCTACACCACCAATTATTTGAAGCTGTGTCCACCGACCTTTATGCAATTACGCAACTACTTGGCGCTGTTCCCTTTTGTGATGCAAGAAGGGCTGTGGGGGGATATGGTACGTTCTGGCGGCACGCTGAGGGCCAAAACCTTTAATGTCGCCAATTTATTGCCTGTGGTGGCTGATAATCGAATTTGTCAAAAAGGCTTACCTATCCCGTCGTATCGGCATCAACTCTCCTTTCTCGACATTTTTGAGCGGGGTTCAGGTCTCGGTAACGACAACTTTAATGCCGCCGTTTGTGGGACGTCAGGCAGTGGTAAATCGTTCCTCATGCAAGCGCTTATTCGTCAAGTGCTTGATGCAGGCGGTTGGGCGTATGTGTTGGATATGGGGGATTCGTATAAAGAACTGTGTCACAGCCTCGGGGGCGTTTATGTTGATGCCCGTGACCTTAAGTTTAATCCTTTTGCGGGGGTCGTGGACATTAAAGAGGCTGCAGAAAGTATTCGTGACCTGCTCATCGTGTTGGCGAATCCTTCCGGTGATATGGATGACGTGTCCAAATCCATCTTACTTAATGCCGTTCAAGAGGTATGGGAAGGAAAAGGGCCAAATGGACGTAAAGGGAATAAAGTCCTGATTGATGACGTTCATGATTACCTCGAAGCCGAAGTGAAAGCCGCTTATTTTGATCCGCAAAGTACGGTTCAAAATAAGATGCAAGAAATCATTGTGGCATTGAAAAAATACACCACCAAAGGGCTGTACGGGGCGTATTTTAACAGTGACAAACCGGCACTGAATGAGCAGGTGCGTTTTACCGTACTTGAAATGGGTGGACTGCAAAACAAGCCCGACCTGTTAGCGGCGGTCATGTTTTCCATGATGATATTCATCCAACAACGAATGTATTTAACTCCGCGCAGTATCAAAAAACTCGCGGCCATTGATGAAGGTTGGAAACTGCTGGATAACAAGAGCTCCTTTGTCGCCGACTTTATTGAAGGCGGCTATCGAACTGCCCGTAAATACGGTGGCTCTTACATTACCATCTCGCAAGGGATTGACGACTTTGACGGTGATGGCGCCAGCACCGCCGCGAAAGCCGCGTGGAGTAACTCCTCCTTCAAAATTATCTTGCGCCAAAATATGGAAGCGTTCCGTAAATACAATCAGAAGAACCCCGACCAGTTCAATCCTGTTGAACGCACCATTATTGAAGGGTTCCCTGCCGCAGGGGATGCACACTTTAGTGCCTTTATGCTGCGAATTGCGGGGCGCTCCTCATTCCATCGGTTGGTAACCGATCCGATTAGCCGGGCATTGTACTCAACCGATGGGGATGACTTCCAATTTCGTGAAAACCGCATGGCGGAAGGACTGTCACAACAAGCGGCGTTATTGGCACTAGCTCAACGCAAATTCCCACAAGAAATGGAGACCTTATCCCAATGGCAGAGTCAAACACGACATTAGTCGACAAGGCAGTCAAAACGCCTGCACGGGGCATGAACCGTCGCCGCAAACAATGCTTAAAAGCCATGAGCTTTTTTATGGTCATTGCGGTGGTACTGAGTTTCAGTATTTCGGTGTTTGTGGTGCGCTGGCTTGCCCCAGTCACCGTCACTTTCGACATGACAGGCACGGTCAACCAGTATCAGCAACAGATGGCCCTGCAATTTAATGCAGAAAACCCATTGAATGAACAGCAAATCGCGGAAGCCACCCACCGTTTTCAAGTGGCGCTCAGTGACAGTTTATCCGAGTACCAACACACCCATCAGGCCCTGATTTTAGTCACCCCTGCGGTGGTGATGGGCGCAGAAGATATCACTGTCGATATTCAAGCCGCGATCGTCGACAAAATGGCGCAATAAGGAGGGGAAATGAAGCGAATGCGACAGTCTACAATGGTATTGCTGTTTTGTTTACCTTGTCTTGTTACCGCCAAAGGCCTCGGTGTCTGGGGGGATGTGTACCCCGTTCAAGAGCAAAGTATGTTGGACTTTATTCAGGGGCGGTTAAAGCAGATGGAGGGTACGGGGGAAATCGCGCAGATGCAGCAGGATTTTAAAGATCGCGTGATTGAAAATACCCTGCGTCCACCGCCTGTGGATTGGCTCAGTACGGATACTGAAGCACACACACTGTGGTACGACCCGACGTTCACGGTTCAAGGGGATTATGCCGATCACAATGGCGTGGTGTTTGCCCGCCAAGGCGACAAAATAAACCCACTCAGTCACGTGGCACTCGGGCAAACCTTGTACTTTTTAGATGCGGATGATCCGCGCCAAATCGCGTGGATGAATGCACAGCAGCCCGCGACCTTGCGTTATAAAGTCATTTTAACCAACGGCAATATCAAGGAGGCCACACAGGCGCTGAATACGCGTGTGTTCTTTGACCAAGGGGGCAGTTTAAGTCGTCAGCTCGGGCTTCAGTATATTCCCGCCGTCGTCACACAAGAGGGCGACAAACTCAAAATCGTCTCAGTAGCAATGCAGGAGGGGCGATGAGTAAATTCATCCGTTGGTTATTGAGTATTTGCGTCCTTGGCTGTGTGAGTGTGACAACGCTAGCCAAAGCCGATGCGATGTGCGAGGGGAATTTTGTCAACCCGATCACCGATATTTGTTGGGATTGCCTGTTTCCAATGACCATTGGTAATGTCCCCGTTTTCCCAGGTGTGGCACCGGATACAGAAAACCCTTCGATGCCGATACAGATTTGCCCGATGGGAATTTTATACCGCATTGGTCTTGCCATTGGCTATTGGGAGCCCTTTGCCCTAACGGATGTGACGCGTTCACCGTATTGCATGGTGAATTTAGGCGGCTTTAACATCAATGTCGGTAAAATGGGCGGGGGCAAAGGTACGCAAAATGACCCTGCCACTCAAGGGGCGTTCTACCATGTGCATTGGTACAAATACCCGCTGACCTATTGGCTCAATATCATTACCTCGGCAGGCTGTTTAGAGCGCGGGGATATGGATATCGCCTATTTGTCGGAGTTAGATCCCTTGTGGAATGACAGTTCGTTGTCGTCGATTATTGCCCCTGAAGCGTTTGTGTTTGCCAATCCTATCGCGCAAGGGGCGTGTGCTGCGGATGCGATTGCCAGTATTGGCAGCAAGCCCTTAAATGCGCTCTTTTGGTGTGCGGGTTCTCAAGGCAGTATGTATCCGTTTACGGGGTATACGGGGAATGAATTTAGCCCACAGGCTTCCTCGGTTCTGCTGTCTGAGCGCATGGCGTTTAAATTACATCGGCAAGGGTTGGTGATGAACAGCGTTGGGAAAAATCAGGAGGTGTGCTACACCTATCCGTCCCCGATTATCCCGAAAGACCGTTATCGCTATCAAATGGTGAATATGTACCCGGATACCGCGCAATGTCATCCTTTTGGTCGGTCCGTGATGCGCTGGCAAACGGGGCATGCCTCACCCAACAGTCGTAAAAACTTCGGTTATCTCATTTGGCGTAAACGTAACTGCGTTTTCCTCTAACACGAGGTCCTTTTCATGAAATCCGTTTTCTTTTTATTCGTAAGCTTGGTGCTTGCGCCAGTTGGTTATGCCTTAACGGATGACCAACAGTTTTTAGAACAGCTACGCGACCAAAGCGCGGCCATGCTCGAACAGTCCTTGCCGACGGATGGTTTTAAACCCCCTGAAATTTCGGCCAAGGATAAAGCCTGGATTGATAGCTTATTAGCCAAACAGCAGCAAGCGCAGCAACAAGTTGCCGATGTGGCTAAAGCTCAAGCAGCTCAGGAAAGTCCGTTTATCTATTTTGTGTCGTTTTCTATTCCTGAAGCGGGACTCAAACAGATGGTGCCGGAGGCCACGCAGCTTGGTATCCCCACCTTGATTAATGGCTTGATTGACAATGACTTTCGCAAAACCGCCACGGCGGTATTTGAATTAACCAAAGATAGCGGGGAGGGGGGCGTACAAATCGACCCGAAAACCTTTACACAATACGGCATTACGCAAGTGCCTGCACTGGTGGTGCGCTGTGAGCAAGGCTTTGATGTGATGTACGGCAATATTCGTTTGGTATCCGCCATTGAACGGATTGCCAGCAGTGGCGATTGTCATCAGGTTGCTCAGGATTGGCTGGTATCGAGGGCACGATAATGAAACGGTTATTGATTGCATTATGTGGCGTGGGGGCTCTGTCACTGGGGTTTGCGGCCAATGATTATAAAGCCGGGTCAGAATTTGCCAGTGGCCTAAAAAACAAAGGCACAGACACGATAAAAAACACCAATCCCGCCAATATCATCCCGAACTATACCGCCAATCCGTCAGAAAGTGGCTATTACGGCGGGGTGACATCAGGCGCAGCCTCGGGGCTGGAAAATGCGGGCATGAAAGCCATGAATGAGACGGATGCGGGGCAAACCACGATGGAGGTGATGAAAAATCGCCCACCGGATAAGTTGGATTTGGATGCCCCGTTCTTAAAAGCGGGCATTGATATGCGAGAAAAGGCGGAGTCGGAAAGCGGGCAAATTACTGTCCCGTGTCAGGATGTGACGCTGGATAAAACTGAAATCACGTCACACCAATGTGAGCGAACGCCCGCCGCCAGTTTAGCCTGTACTCGCACAGCCAAAATCACCTGGGAGGAGGTTGACGGGTGGGAAAACCAAACGATTGTTGTGCCGCCCTCTGATTTTGCTTACCACTGGCATGGTGACCGCTGGTCGTTTTCTTTTAAATCCCCCGTCACGGGCACCATTCAAAGTGCAACCTTAACACTGAACTCGGGATTTTTATTTAATCAGCATGTCATTTTTATGAATACGACGTTTCAAATGTTAAATGCAAGTCGCTATACATTAAATGCACGAAATATGGCGTTGAAAGAGGGAGAAATTATTGCCTCCAATCGGATTTGTGTCGGTAACAATGGCGAGTTGTGCCGGGTGGGTATTCAAGAATTGGTCTATCAAGCTTTTGCGTCGACAAAAACCGCGACCTTAACCTTAAATATGATGGTGACGGTTAACGTTAAAACGCCATCACCGAAAATTGAATGGGTTGAGCACTGTCCGTTTGATAAATCCGAAGAAGTGAAGGTGGAAACCCAATGTACGGAAAAAGGGGGCACGAAAACGGTCACGGTGGGCGGTAAAAAATACGATGTTTATAGCGAGTGTTGGCAGTACACCGATTATTACGCCAAGCAGTCAGCAGACAATGGCAGCTGCGGTGACTACATGAAAAATCCCGCCTGTACCATTGTGAAAACCACTTGCATTGAATCTGTTGGCAGTACGTGTTTGCGTGAGCAAGCGGTGTTTTCCTGTGAAAAAGGGCTGACGGGAGGCGGGAAAATGTGCGGTGTTGAACTGATTTGTGCCAGTGGCGAATGTGACCAAATCAAGAATGACAAAGCGAACAGTTTCCAAAAAGCGGTATCCGCGTTAGCCGCTGTGGCGGCTGCTGGGGAAGATGTGGCAGAGCTCAATGACGTGAATGTCAGGGCCTTTACGGGTCAGCGTTATACCTGTCGTAAAGCCGCAGCAGGGTTTAATAACTGCTGTAAAAGTGGCGGTTGGGGGAGTGATGTGGGGCTGGCGCACTGTGACAGTGAAGAAAAAGCCCTCGGTAAAGCCAAAAATCGTAATCTGACTATTTATGTCGGCTCCTATTGCTCAAATAAAGTCCTCGGGGTGTGTCTTCAGAAGAAAGAAGCCTACTGCGTGTTTGACAGTAAGCTCGCCAAAATCGTGCAAGAGCAAGGGCGTGGCGGGCAGTTACGCATTGGTTTTGGTAGCGCCAAAAACAGTGATTGTCGCGGTATTACCGTCGATGAGTTGCAGGCCATTAACTTTGACCGCTTGAACTTTGCGGATTTCTATTCCGATTTGGAATCAGGCACCGATATTCCGGCTGACCAAGAACTGATTGACCGCGTGAAAAATCAAATCGCCAATGGCCTGCAAGGTCAGGGAGGGCAAGGATGATAAGACGGATTTTAATATTGCTCATCAGTCTGGCGATACCTGGAGCGGGATTGGCCAACAATGAGGAAAGGGTTGAAACACGAACGTATGTGGATGAACCCATCGTCGGTTGGCACTGGTATAACGAGCCGCAACCGGAAGAGGATGAGGAGCCGCCAGAGCCAGAGCAAATTCCGCTTTCGACGTTATCACCGACGGTGCAAAAAAAGGTAATGCAAAAGTTAACGGAAGAAGCGTTAGATGCGGCGATTATGCAGCCGTCTCCACAAAATGCCCTGCGATACATGGCGTATCAGCGCTTTTGGTTGGAGCAGTCCGGTAAATTTGAGCGGTCAGTAAAAAAGGGGTTATTGCTTGACCCTACCCTTGATTACAACTTAGAGCACAGCCATTACAACAGTACCGTGCCACTGCAACTATCCCAGCTACAAGATAAGGAAAAAGCCGCGATTCAATCGTTGTCGTCTCAATACGGTGTGTTTTTCTTTTATCGCGGGCAAGACCCACTGGATAACCAGTTAGCCACCGTAGTTCGGGAATTTGCGCAGTCACACAACATTGCGCTTATTTCCGTATCGATTGATGGCGTTCGCAGTGAAGCCCTGCCAGAGACGCGACCGGATACGGGGCAGGTTGCCAAGATGGGTATCACCCATTTTCCTGCCTTGTTCTTAGTTGACCCAAAAAGTGAACATTACCAACCGCTTGCGTATGGGTTTATGACCCAAGATGCGTTAGCACGCCGCTTTTTAGATGTAGCCACGGATTTTAAGCCTAATTATTAAGGATAAAGACATGACAAAGCCCACGATAAAAGAACGATTAATTGAAAATACCTTGATTTACCTTGGTATGACGTTGATTTTTGCCTCATTGATTTTTTATGGATTGATCCATTACTTAATCGATATACGCCACGGTGTTTTAAGTGAGTCTACAAAGCAAACCCTTCAGATGATACAAGAAACGGGCATGGTGTTTATTTTTGCGTTAGGGGCAGCGACATGTTTAGCGGGCATGTTCTATGCCGTGATTAAAGCCTGGCAGCGCATCAAAGCCCCAACCGTATTTCCGGAGGATGAGGAGAAAACATCGTGAGAATAATGATGCTGGCCATGATGCTATTTTTCAGTGGTTTGGTACAGGCGAGTGTAATGGACGATATTGCGGAACTTGAAGCCCATAAAACAGCCCCTTCAGAACGTGAAACGGTGATTGAAGAAGAAACTCGGACAACTAATATTAATACGGTTGCCGTTAAGCCGTACCGATTACCGAATGGAAAGGTCATCAATTTAAATGATTATACCTTGGTGTTGTTTATGCAAGCTAAGTGCCCGTACTGCCAACAATTTGACCCGCAATTAGCCTTACTGTCAGCGCAAACGGGATTTAAGGTTTTTGCGTACACGCTCGATGGTCAAGGCGATATGGCGTTTCCCAATGCCATTCCTGCCCCCGCTGAGGTGGTGCAGACTTTTTTTGGTGCAGGGATGCAAGTCGTGACACCTTCTGTATTTCTAGTTGAGGTGAACACATTGCGGACATACCCACTGTTACAAGGGCTGACGGATATGCAAGATGTGATGAACCGTATCCACAGTAATTTAATGTTAGCCACACAGTAAAAGTCATGGTGATAGTTGGATAGGATAGGGGTAGTCAAAAGACGCATTTAACCCTGCCCCTATTTTTATCCTTTAAAAATAGAGGTCGTCTGATGAGTGATAATCAAGTAGATACCCAAGCTTAACTGGGGATGGATGATTGACGGCGGGTTTAATGACACTTATCAATTGTGTTTTGCACTGAGGCTTTGTGGACATCGTCGAGGGTATTATCGCTACTGGCGGCCGTCAATCAACCATGATTTTGCGGTTATTGAGAAGATACTCATTACCGAGTTTGGTTCTCATTCTTCAATGAAATAAAGCTATTTCGTTCGTTATCTCCCTTTAATCTCACGTTTAAATTTAATGCCGACACGCAATGACTTTGCGGGTAATGGCACTCAATAAGGTTTACCCACAATGAATGATTTAATTAACCCTATTCCTTGCTGGAATAAGGCGATAAACCCTGCCTTATTTTCGTGTTGGCCTATTTATCTTCAATTCGGAGGCCTCAATGCGTAAAGGACTCATTGCTGTCATATGTTCGGCATTACTCAGCCAAACGGTGGCAGTTGCCAATGTGAACAGCGACATGAACAACTTCTTCAATAAGTTGGGCTTTGAAGGTAATGCCACCGACGCCCGCGCCTGGGAGGGGCAAGCCGCAGGCTATGCCACAGGCGGTAATTTATTCCTGCGTAGCCAAGTGAAGCAGTTGCAAATTGCGTCATTCACACCGCCATCCATCAATGCAGGGTGTGGGGGAATTGATGCGTACCTTGGGTCATTTTCTTATATGAACAGTGAGCAGCTACAGCAATTTATTAAACAGATGATGACCAATGGTGCAGGGTATTTATTTGATTTGGCGTTGCAAACCACCGTACCTGAACTGAAATCGGCAAAAGACTTTGTGCAAAAAATGGCGTCAGATATCAATAGTATGAATATTTCATCGTGTCAGGCCGCGCAAGGCATTATTGGCGGGCTGTGGCCCACCAATAGCGTGGCTTCGCAAAAAATCTGTCAAGACATTGGTGGAGAAACCAACTTGTTTTCAGACTGGGCGGCTTCCCGTCAAGGGTGTACGGTCGGCGGTCAGATGAATAACGCCTTTAATAAAGCCCCTGAGAACATGAAAGACCAAATCATGCAGAATAAAAACTTGATGTGGGAAATCTTAGCCAAAAGTCAGTTTTTATCCGGTGATAACGAGTTAAAAGAGTTGGTCATGAACCTGACAGGCACACTCATTTTTGATGCCAAGGGGAATGTCAAAAGCACCATTCCCAAAGTGAACCGGCAAGAACTCATTAAAACCTTAATGGAAGGCGGCACCATGACCATTGAAGGGTGCGTCTCTACTGTGGATTGTTTGGAGCTAAAAAGTAAGCAAATCACCATCAGCAGTAAAAATGGACTTATCTCGATGACCAAAACCATGATTGAAGGCATTCAAGGCAAGTTGCGCAGCGATGAGGGGTTAAGTGCCAAAGAAAAAGGCTTCATTCAAAGTACCTCTATCCCGATTTTGAAGTACTTGGTTGACCCGATGCAATTGAATATCCAAGCTAATTTATTACCCGCCCTGGCTGATTATATTGCGTATGACATTTTACTTCAGTACCTGCAGGAGTTGATTGACCAAGCAAAAGGGGCAATGGGAAGCCGAAATTACATGGAAGAAGCGGTGAAACCGCTACGGGAAAATATTGCCGAAGCCTCTCGCCAATTGGAATCCCTGCAACAAATGGTCAACACCAAGGCCAATGTCTTGATTGAACTGGAGCGACAAATGAGTTACTTACGCCAACAAACCTCCAGTCAGCTGCAAGAACGTTTTATGCAAAACACCCGCTTCAATATCGTCAATCCTGAAACACAAAAATAAAGGAGCCGTAATATGGCCGTGATAGATACCGTCTATGTGCTCGGCGGCGGTGAATACATGATGCAAGTATTCAACGGTGTCGCTGCATTGATAGGCTCTGATACATGGGACTCCATGTTCCGCATTGTATTATCGATTTCTGCGGTATCCGTATTTATATCGTTCATGAAAGCGCATGACCCGAAGGAGTTGATTAAATTTACCGCGATGATTGTGTTGGTCTCCAGTGTGTTGTTAGTCCCGAAACGGACAGTGCAAATTATTGACCGCACCAACCCGACAGGCGTCTACTTAGTCGACAATGTCCCGTTAGGGTTAGCGGCCCCCGCTAAATTTATTACCTCGATTGGCACGGGATTGACTGAGTTGTATGACACGATATTCCATACCCCTGACTCATTAACGTACAGTAAAACCGGCATGTTATTTGGGGCAAACCTGGTTGGTAATCTCAGTGATGCTATGATGGTTGATGGTGATTTGGCGGAATTGATGGGTCTTTACACCAAAAACTGTGTCATCGGGGATATTTTAATTAACCACAAATATTCATTCCAAGAGCTGATGAGTAGCCGTGACCCTTACACGCTCATTTTCCAAAAACCAAGCCCTTTACGTGGCATTATTGTGCCCTACGGTAACACTGCCGCGGTGGGTGGGAACGGGGTTGCTCAAAGTGGTTTCTGGACGTGTGCAGATATTGCGAAACATGTCTTAATGCCGAAACTCAATATTGATACACAAACGGGCGGAAAAACCTGGAATTACATGGTGAAACAAATCTTTGGCGGCCGTCCTGATGCCAATGTGTTGTACAGTAATATGATGGGGGATAGTTATAATTTTTATTACCAAGGGGCAGAAACCGCCAGTCAGTTAATGCGAAATTCGGTGGTGATGAATGCGCTGAAAAATGGCATCAGCGCCTACAGCGCACAAAGTGGCGATACCGCCAGTTTAGTGAACTTAGCCTCCACGTCGTCATACAATAAAATGCGATTAAGTTGGGCGACGTCATCCCAAGTGGCGGTTTCTTTTGTGCCGATATTGAATACCATTTTGTTATCCTTAGTGATTGCGTTATTTCCCATTTTTATCTTATTGGCGGTCATTCATTCACTTTCGGTGAAAATGTTATTCAACTACATCATGTCCATCATTTACCTGCAATCCTGGCCGCCGATGTTTGCCATTTTAAATTATGCGACCAGTTTTTACTTACAGGGAAAAACTAACGGCTTAGATTTTAATCTGGCGAATCAAGCCAGTATCCAACAAATGCACAGTGATATCGGGTTAATTGCCGGTTGGTTATCCATATCGATACCCTTTATTGCAGTTGCAATAGTGAAAGGATTAGGTCCTGCAATCGCGCAAGCGGGGAACTATTTAGGCACCGCCATCAACAGTTCGGCGACAGCCACTTCCTCACAAGCGGCGGACGGAACCTGGTCATTTAATAATATGCAAACGGGGAATGTAGCAGGCAATAAATGGGATACCAATGCCAGCTTCCGTGATGGTCAGATGACACGGCAACTGGCCAGTGGGGCAAGCAGCACGGTAACCAGTAGTGGCCAAGAAGTGATGGATATCAGTGGCGCGATGTCGAGATTACCGGTATCCATTAAAGGCAGTGAGGCAGTGGTGAGTTCGTTACAACAAAGTGCGAAGTTCGCTAAAACTCAAGCCGCGCAGTCGCTGAGTGCGTTCCAAAGTTCAGTGAATTCCGCATGGAATCAAGCGTCACAATTTACTAAGCAATTTGGTAACAGTGCAACAGCATCAACCTCTACAGATTCGGGATTGAGTGGCAATCAGGCCGAAGGCTTTAAGAAAGTGATTAACGCCACAGAAACGCGAGCAAAAAATGACAACATTAGCAATGAAGAGGCATTTGCCAAGCTCTTGAGTGAGAGCTTTGATGCGTCTAAAACCATGGGGGCAAAAGCGGAAGGCGGGATATCACTCCCAGTTATTGGGGGAGCTCAAGCATATACCGATGGTAATACCCGAGATACGGACAGTAAGCAAAGCAGCGTACAAGAGCGAAGTTCAAGGCATCAAGATACACGCAGTGAATCTGGTTCACAAACGAACCGCGACTTTACTGAAGGCTTAGATATGCTCAATAGCAGCAAAATCTCGGAAGGAACCAATCGACACGATAATGAGGCGAATTCAGAGATTAATCAAATTGTTGCAACACTGAATGTAGCGAAAAACCAATATGAGCAATACTCAAATAGCTTAACGGAAAGTAAGGAGTTAAGTGATATGGCGAGCTTCGCTCAAAATAACAGTGCGCAGATTGACAGTAATTTAGATCAAGAGTTTGCCAGCTACGTCAGGCAAAAAGCACCAAGTCAAGCAGATGAATTACTCAGTAATACCAGTGATATCCGTGTGGCAAAAGAAAGGGATGCTTTGGCTCAATCGTTTGTCAAAGAGCGGTTACTACCAAAACTGGAGAGTGAATACTCTCAAAATCGTGGAAATATCGAAGCTAAAGGTGCAGCTGCTTCAGGTGGAAATCTACCCTCATCGAGTGATTTAATTGCTGAACATGAATCCAATGACAAACGGATTAAATCGATGAGTGAAGGAGCAGAAATAAAACATGATACAGCTCAAAATGTACTCGCAAAAGAGGCGTCAACAAAAGGAAATATTGCTAATATTAAAAATGATATAGAGAAAGGAAAAAAAGAAATTGACCTACGAAAAAATGAGCTTGAAATTAATCATCAAGTAGAGATAAAAAAACAAGAAACAAAGTTTAAAGAGGAGCAAGATCATAAGAAAAAAGCTGGTTTAATAGTGGATGATCGGCCGATAGAAAAGAAACCAGGCTCTAATGGAATAATGGATCCTGAGGATTTTTACAAAAAAAATAGTGATTGAGTCTGCATTTTAGGTTAAATAGTAGTTATTAGATTAAATTAAGGAATTAAAATGGTAAAAAGAATCAGTGTTTTTATTTTGATTTTTGTTTCATTCTTTTCTTATTCAAAAGTAAGTGTTATAGGATTAATAATAAATCAAGATACTAAAAAAATAGTGGCTGAAAAATACACTATAAAAAATGACAAGTCTCAATGGAGATGGGATTTGCTTCCAATGGAAGTGAAAGTTGATCATATCAAAAAAGCAGACGTTTCATTTGATGGCGATATTTTAAAAGGTGTGTGGCTTACATTACCTAAAGATAATTTTAATTATTTCAATGAAATACTAAAAAACAAATATGCATTGAAAGAAGAAAATACACCATTTTTAGGTGATAAGTATGCTATTTTTGAAAAAGAAAATGTTATTATTTGGATTCAGGCAAAACATATGTCTTTTGATATGAATGTTGTATATATGGATAAAGTATTTAAAGAAAAACTAGAAAAAGATATTAATGAAATAAAACAAGAAAGCAGAGAACGACTCATTGAACAACTATAATCCTAACGCACTTCGTTTGTTAACAGTCTATTCCCCTTAATAATAAATTTTTCAGGGGAATAGACTGTCTCGTCTCAAGAGGTTTCCAATGGCTGATGAAATTGATGTCTCTCAAGCTGAGAGCGATTTTTTGCTGTCTCTAAGATTGAGTCAACGTGCTCAATATCAGGGGCAGAGTGCAAAAGTTTGCGTCGAGTGCGGTGATAATATCCCGCTGGCTCGTCGAATCGCCTTACCTGGTGTTCAGCACTGCGTGGGTTGTGTCGAGCGCCAAGAGTTGTTCCGTTCCAGATAATGATTTTTCACATTCATACCCCGAATTTTTCCAAATATCTATTGAGGTTACAATGAAAAATATAATCCGTAATAAAGCGGTGTTCGCTTTATCGTTACTATTTTTGTCAAATATCACCTATTCATCAGAAGAAAAGAATAAACTTGATGAAGTTATGCTTTATTTTACATTATCTCAATGCAGTGAGTACGTGATTGGTACTCAACATCCCGATAAAACGCTTGATGACAATATAACAACTTATTTGGATTATCTTAGAATAGACAAAAAGGATATTTCGTTTCTCTCACAAGAAATCATTAAATTTAAAGACACCTTACCCACATTAGACCCTGTGTTATTTAAAGATAATGAAAATAGAGATAAAGAAGTTTCATTTTGTGCAATAGCCTCAGCGCATTATATTGAACAGTTAAAGAATAAATTGGGATTAACAAAATAAGTGACCTTCCTTCTCCGACTTTAAATCCTATTTTTTTCCTTATTAATTTAGAGTGATTTCATTATGAGTTCAACCAAGCATATTACGCAGGGTGGACAAGTCTTTAGCTATATGCTCGGCATGTTCATGCAAGTCAATAAGCGAATATCTTTTTGGCTTATTCTATTTTTCTTGATGATCTTCCCGATTATTTTTTATTTTAAAGTGCCACTGCAAGAAATTAAAAATGGCGGATTATATTGGTGGTTATATTTAACCGCAGGCGGTGAAAAAGCCTTATATCGCGTGGCACCCATTTATGAAGTGGATTTTGATGGCCAACTTTATCGGTTTACCTCAGATGCGATATTAAAAGACGATTATATGATCTATGCCGGAAATATCGTGCTACAAGAATTGGGATTATCCTTATTATGGGCATGTATTGTCGTCATTGTGCTGTTTTTTGTCATCTACCGAGTATTTCATGGCTTAGGTAAGCGCCAAGCGAATGATGATGTGATTGGTGGGCGTACACTCACGGAAGATATTAAGCATGTTCGCAATATGCTGCATGCACGACGCGAAGCGTCGCCTATTACTTTTGATGGGTTACCCCTGAAGCTTAACAGTGAAGTGCAAAACATGCTAATGCACGGTACGCCCGGTTCAGGAAAATCAAATACCCTCAATAAATTACTTATCCAGCTTCGCAAACGCGGCGATATGGTGATTGTTTATGATAAAGGGTGTTCCTTAATCAAACAGCATTACAATGAGAACATTGATAAGCTACTGAACCCATTGGATAAACGGTGTGAAAATTGGGATTTGTGGAGTGAATGCGTCACTATCCCTGATTTTGACAGCGCGTCCAATACGCTTATTCCCCAAAGCACTTCAGAAGATCCGTTTTGGACAGGGTCGGCGCGTACCATTTTTACGACTGTCGCGGCTAAACTCGGTAAGGATGATAAGCGAAGCTATAACAAATTATTGCGTACCTTATTGGCCATTGATCTTAAGACGTTGCGTGCGTATGTCGCAGGAACGGAAGCCAGTAACTTGATGGAAGAGAAGGTGGAAAAGACTGCCATTTCAATTCGGGGTGTCTTGACTATCTATGTTAAAGCGCTGCGCTACCTACAAGGGATTGAGCGTAATGGTAAACCGCCATTTGCGATCCGTGAATGGATGAAAACCGTCAACGAGAAAAAAGACCGTCACGGTTGGTTGTGGATCACCAGTAATGAACGTGAACATGAGTCTCTAAAACCGTTAATTTCCATGTGGTTATCGCAAGCGGCGAATACGTTACTGGAAATGGGTGATAACCGCGAGCGCCGAGTGTGGTTTATCTATGACGAATTGATTTCATTGCACCAGTTACCGAATTTACCCCTCATTTTGTCACAAGGCCGTAAATTTGGCGGATGTTTTATTCTTGGCTTTCAAAATAAAGCACAACTGAATGTGACTTATGGTAATGAAAATGCTGATGCAATGATGGATTTACTGAATACCCGCTTTTTCTTTCGTTCTCCCGATGAAAGTATCGCTAATTGGGTACGCGGTCAGCTCGGGCAAACGCGTAAAAAAGTGGCCAGTGAGCAATACAGCTTCGGGCCTGAAACAGTACGCGACGGTGTGTCATTCAGTAAGCAGCAAGAGGATGTGGATTTAATCAACTACTCCGATGTGCAAAAACTGCCCGATTTAACGTGTTATATCACATTGCCTGGGGAATACCCGGTCATTAAGCACGCCATGAAATATGAAAAGCTGAAAGTCATCGCGGAAGAATTTATCCCACGACAAATCAATGACAGCTTAGACCAAGAGATTGAAGCTGAAATTGACGAGCGGTTAAGCCTGGGGGCGCTGCCTGACGTGGTTAATCAGGCCATTGATAGCTTAATTAGCGGTAAACCGATTGAAACACCCGTTGATACGGCACAAAACAATATCGCTCCGGAAGTGGCTCAGACTCAACCACAGTCTATCGTTGAGCTCACATCGCAGTCAGTCACACAAAACTCCACGCCGATAACATCGGAAACCGCAGCATCTGGCAATCCACCGGAAGCCCAAGGCGGGCAGGAGGTCATCATTGATAACGTCTTGGTGAATACGGAAACAGGGGAAGTTTTGGGGGCAGTCGTTGAACAAGAGGAAAATCCACAAGACCTGTATGACAGTTACACGCGCATGCGGCAGGACGAAAAGGAAATTTTTAACCGACCCAAACCTTCCCAAGAAAAGCCAAAACACATAAATGATGATCATGATGAACCGGAGATGTGGTGATGCTGACTGTTGCACCGATTGCCAATAATGCGGCAAATTATTATACCCATGAAGACAATTATTATTTTCTCGGCAACCTTGAAGCCCGCTGGATGGGTGAAGGTGCTAAATCACTTGGATTAGAAGGCGAAGTCACTAAAGACCAATTAGGTGGGATCCTTGAGGGGCGCTTACCCAATGGCCAAAGTCTTGAGCGGATGGAAAACGGTAAAAATGCGCACCGTGAAGGGCATGACTTAACGTTTTCAGCACCCAAAAGTGTCTCGGTATTAGGACTTGTTCTTGGCGATAAGCGTATGATTGACGCACATAATCATGCCGTCGAGGTCGCCCTGAAAGAAGTGGAGAGCCTCGCGTCAACGCGAGTGATGGTTGACGGAAAAACGTCGCTGGAAATGACCAAAAACTTAGTTATCGCGGCATTTAACCATGATACGTCCCGCGAGCACGATCCTTTAGTCCATACGCATGCTCTTGTGATGAACATGACCGAACACAATGGCGAGTGGCGCACGTTATCCAGTGATACACAGCAAAAAAGCGGCTTTAGTGAGGCGGTTTATGCCTTACAAGTGTCATTAGGGCAAATCTACCGCCATGCTTTACGTGAGCGTGTGGAAAGCTTTGGCATGCAAACCCATGAAACAGGCAAGAATGGATTATGGGAAATTGTGGGCGTGCCCGTTGTGCCGTTTTCTCAGCGGCATTACCAAATCATGGATGCGGTGGGGCATGAAGCCTCACTCAAATCCCGTGATGTGGCCGCCCTCGATACGCGTCAAGCCAAAACAACCCCTGAAAAAAGTGAGTTGTTGACCGACTGGTTTGACCGCTTGGATAAAAATGGCTTTGGCCCTGAAGAACGCAAAGCGTTTTACGCTGAAGCCGAGCAGCGTCTTGCCAAAGGCCAGATGGGTGATACCTCTCGGGATATACAGCCCGATATTACCCGCGCTGTCACTGATGCGATTGCGTTACTCAGTGATAAGCAGCTTAGTATGACTTACAGCCAAGTGTTGGCTAAAACGCTTGGGGGATTGGAAGCCCGTGCGGGCATGATAGCGCAGGTGCGTGAAGCGATTGATGTGGCGATTGAACAGCGTCAACTTATTCCACTGGATGAGAAAAAAGGGTTGTTTACCTCGTCCATTCATTTAATGGACGAGCTGAAGCTGCAACAAATCGCCACCGACATGAAGCAACATAACCGTACCGTCAGTTTTCAGGTGCGGACAGAAACCCTCACGCCAGTCATGGAAAAAGTGGCGGACACCTTACCCAATATTGCGATTGTGGCCAGTCAAGGGCTTGGTAAAGCGCAGCGAGACGGGGTATTAGACGGTGTCACGATGGCCCAATCACAAGGGCGTGACGTGGCTGTAATGACCCTTGATGCGACCAGCGGTAAAGCGTTTGCCAATGATAATCGCTTTGCCACTGTGCCAAAAATGACGCTGGGTGATGGTCAACCACTCAAGCCCAACAGTACCTTAGTGGTGGCTAATGCGGAAAAACTGTCATTGAAATCGGCCTTATCTCTACTGGAAAATGCTCAATCTGCCAATGTGCAGGTGCTCATGATGGACAGTGGCGGCCGTAAAGGTACGGGAAACGTGTTGGCGACGCTGCAAGATGCGGGGGTGCCACGTTTTAAAGGTGAGTCTTCCGCTGTCTTGACGGTGAAAACGGCACACATTCCCGATAAAAATCATCGTTATGCGGCATTGGCGGCGGATTATGCACAGCTACACAGTGACATGAAACCCGTGGTTGCGCAGGTCAGTGGCGTTCGGGAACAAAAAATTGTCACTGACACCATTCGCCAAACGCTCACTGAGCGGGGCATGCTCAGTGAAAAAACGGTGACGGTGACACAGCTCAAACCCGTGTGGCTCGACAGCCATTCGCGCAAGCAAATCGACAGCTACCGTGAAGGCATGGTGATGGAGCGTTGGAATGCGGATAAAAAAGAGGTTGAACGTTACACCATTGACCGTGTGACGCCTGAAACTCGGTCGGTCACGTTGCTTGACAGTCAAGGGCAAAAACAGGTGATGAAACCGCAGCAATTTGATGGCCAATGGAGTGCGTATCAACGCCAAACGATGGACATCAAGCAAGGCGAGCAGTTAACGATATTGGCGAAGCAAAATAAGCTCTCTGCACGTGACAGGGTCACGGTAACTGGGTTTATGCCAAACGCAATAATGGTTAATTTCAACGGAAAAACGCACCGTATTGATGTACGAGACGGTGTCAAAGCCGATTATGGTTATGTTACCGCGCCAGGGCAACAGGCTAACGATACGGGCACAGTGTTATTGGCCGCATCAGCACGGGATACGCAACCCACATTACTCAATACGGCTGCGCGCAGTGGTGAACATATTACCGTGTATACGCCACTGGATAAGATGGAAACCGAGCGTCGTTTATCGCGTTCGCCAGTCTATCAGCAAGCGCGGCAGTTAGCGGGGGTTGAAGGGTTAGACAGCAAAGCCATTGAACAAGCCGTCGATAAAGCCACGGAAGCGTTATTGTCTAAGCCCGAAAAAGCCCTGCAACAAGGCATGGCGTTAGCACAAGAGAGTCAGGTTTTTTTCTCGCGCATCGATGCAATTGCCAAAGCGTTACCATTACACAACTCGCTCGACAGTCAATCGCTTGGGAAAGCTTTTGACCGCTTAGTCGCCCAAAAAGCCATCATCCCCGTGACCAGTGGTAAAGGCGCAGCCCAACAACGCTACGTGACGGCCAGTACGTGGGAGATGGAAAAGCAAATCCTGACCACCATTTTAGCCGGCAAAGGAACACAAACCCCACTGATGGAGTCTGTTCCTGAAGCCGTACTGGAAGGGCTAACGGAGGGGCAAAAGGCCGCCACTACATTGATTTTAACCACGCGTGACCAGTTTGTCGGCATACAAGGCTATGCCGGGGTGGGGAAAACAACTCAGCTGAAGGCTGTTCTCAAGGCCTTGGAAACACTCCCTGAGACGCAGCGACCGGAAGTGATAGGTCTTGCCCCCACACACCGAGCGGTGGGGGAAATGGCCGCTGTGGGGGTGAAATCACAAACCTTGCATGCCTTTTTGATGGATGCGAATCAACGCCAACAGCAAGGGGAAGTGCTGGATTTTAAAAACACCCTCTTTTTAGTCGACGAAGGTTCGATGGTCGGAAACAAAATTATGACTGAAGTGTTAGACGTGATTGGGCGCGGTGGCGGGCGAGCGCCGATTTCAGGGGATAGGGCGCAGCTATTGTCGGTGGACAGTGGTACACCGTTTTCCCTCGCGCAAGACCGTTCAACGCTGACGACTGCGGTTGTGAACGAAATTGTACGGCAAAGACCCGAGCTTCGCCCTGCGATTGAAGCCATCATAGCCGGTAATATTCAAACTGCGATGGATACGATGAATCGCGTGACGCCTGATGTGGTTCCCCGTCGCGCGGGGGCGGAATTCCCCGAACAGTCGGTGATAAATTCAGGCGACAAGGTCATCACACATATTCTTGATGACTATCGCGGACGAACGGTTGAAGCCCAAAAAGAGACACTGATTGTGGCACAAACCAACCGCGATAAAGATGAACTTAATCGCGGTATTCATCAAATCTTAGTCGAGCAAGGGCAATTACAAGGGGGAAAAGACGTCCCGATATTGGTGCGTGAAAGTACGCGCACAGAGGCCTTGTTATCAACGGCAGGACTGGCAAAACATGCCGGTAAAATTGCCCTCATCCAAGAGCAGTACTATCGGATTGAGGTGACTCAAGAGGGCGTCAGTGACGGAGTTGTGACCCTGGTTGATGAACAAGGCAAAAGGCATTTACTTTCGGCCTTTGAAAGTAGCTTGCTGGATATTGGTATTTACCGCCAAGAAACCCGTCATATCGCCGCAGGGGAAAAAATCAACTTTACTCGCACGGATAAAGAGCGCGGACGCGTGATGAACAGTGACTGGACGGTCAGTGAAGTCAGTGGTAACGGGCAAATCACCATTACTAAGGGCGATGAGTCACGCGTGCTTAGCCCGAATAGCGAATTGACAGACCAACATCTGGATTACGGTTATGCGGGCACGGCACACAAAGCGCAAGGGGCAAGTAGCTTGTATGTGATTGTCCTTGGGGGGGTTGAGTCAGGACGACGTATGCTGGCCACCTTACGTGATGCGTATGTGGCTTTATCTCGTACTAAAGCGCACGTGCAAACCTACAGTGATGATTTGGATAAATGGACAAAAGCCATTGAAAACCCCGGAAACCGGAAGACCGCGCATGATGTGTTGCTGGCTGAGCAAGACCGTGCCGCCAAAGTCGGTAATCAACTGTTTGACCATGCGAAACCCCTTAATGATACGGCGATTGGTCGCGCTTTAAGTCGGCAAATGGGGCTCGGTGAATCCCATGAAGGGAAGTTTGTTTATCCGTCCACCAAGCACCCCGAGCCACATGTGGCGTGGCCCGCATTTAATGAACACGGTAAAGCCCAAGGTACGGTGTTACAAGCGATTGAACTTGAAGAGGATAAATTGAAGGGGCTTCGTGCTGAAGTGCGCTTACTGGGAAGCGAGCAGGCACAATTTATTGTCGTCAAACCCAGTCAAAACGGGCACACCGTGATTGTGAACAGTCTAGAATCCGCTTTTGAGACGATGGCACAGCAACCCGAACAGGGTGTGGTGGTGCAACTCAATCCGGATGAACGTTTACACACGGCCATGATTGAAAAAATCACGCAAGGGGAAGTGGATAACGCCTATTCCAACCCGAATACCGCGCAAACCGATAAAGCAGACAGTGACCCGAAAAACCTGCAAACCCCCGAGGAGCAGGCGATTGATAAAGCCTTAAAAGAGGCTGAAGCTGCCCTGCGTCAGCAAGCGAACAGCGAGCCTAAAGTGCCAGAACTGAGCGAGGACGAACTGAGGCAGGTGATGGCGCAAGAGCGTGATAGCTTACTTAAAGGGGAACATGACTTAATGGAGGCGAAAGAGCGAGTCATTGAAAAGGCCGTTCAGTTTGAGCGTGAACATCAGCAACAACAACGAGACGTTTTGCGTCAACAAGAGCGTGAAATGGTGATGGAAAAATCCCGTGACCGTGAGTTTGGTGATTAACACCCTGTTATTTTAGTTTTAACCCGCATTGTCGGCGATTTCCGCCAGTTTCGTTTAGTTTTCTCTCGCGTCGAACCTCAAGTTTTATCACAAATTTTGTGAATAAATCGCGTCTTTATCGTGAAGACGTTGCTTGAATGCGCATAGAGTGCTAAATTAGCCGACAATTGATGTGAATTTTGTGGTCGCCACGCCGAAAGGTGGCAAGAGATGGGATGTAACACACAAACATGTGCTGTGAACCCAAATAGAAAACCCCTGTAATCTTCTTCTATCTTGGCGGACCGAGGAAAGATTATCAGGGGTCATCAGAGTAATTCCGCTAGGGGTAATGTTGAACTCCTAGCGGGGAGTATAGAATTATGTGCAAAAAAATTCAACTCCTTCCGTACAACATAAGTGCGGAGAGAC